>CAXFTV010000194.1:0-5614 GCA_964005845.1 uncultured bacterium | reverse complement strand
CGAGCCTGGTGCAGCGCCTGCAACTGGCCTATGTGATGTACAATCGGCTGGATGGAGTCGAATTCGCCCTCCGCGTACCAACCCGGGTCGCAGAGGGACAGTCCGCTACCACCCTGCACTATTCAGAAGTGATCAAAACAGAAGCGCCGAGTGCGCTGTACAGCCTGGCGAATTAGTCCCCTCGCGCCGCCCAGACCACCGGCGCAGCCGCTCAGGTCTGCGGCGATTCCACCCAGTGACGGAACAAAGGTTTGACTGCAGCGGGCAGGTTTTCGAAAACTGCGGCAGGCACCAGCGGCACCAGGTTTTCGTCCAGACCGGGCTCCTCCACCATGCGCTTGCGCTCGTCCGAATGCGGCCGCAGGACGTCGAGGTTGAGCCACCACGGGGCAAAGCGCACGACTACGGCCACACGCGGTTCCCGCGCCCGGTTGGGACCAATCGCATGCCACAGACGGCTGTCCATTACCAGGACCGAGCCGGCCCGGCCGGTGACCTGCATTTCCGCCGCATAGGGTGCCCGCATATCCACCCCTATATCACCCGAGGGATTGTTGCGGCTGCGGTGGCTGCCCGCAACGATCGGGGTGCCGCCGTTTTCAATGGTGAAAGGCGTCAGCATCCAGATGGTGGTCAACTGCGCCACAACATCTGCGTACGGAGCCGGTATGTGGCTGGCGTTGCGCTGGTTGAAGGGCCAGTCCGAGTGCAAAACGCCGCGCTCGTTGCCCGGAAAGGTGGTCATGCAGGTGGTGTAGGAAATGCGCACGTGCGCTCCCAGGAGGGCCCGGCACAAATCCAGCAGGGGCGGCGCGGCCAGATAGGGAGCAAGGGACTGGTCGTAATTGATCAGACCCGAAACCTTGCCCAGGCTGCGGCGCGGATCCGGATTGCCGTGGGCTTCTATGGTGGCGAGGATGCTGTCGCGCACGGTCCCTAGGGCGCTAGCCGGAACGATATCTTCGAGCACGCACCAGCCATCCACGGCCAGGTGCTGCAGAGCGGTTTCGAGCTCCATTTTCAATCCTCCTTGCCGTGCTTGATGGCCACTTCCCAGTTACCCGATTCCAGCGGGCAATAGTTGAGATAGGTCCGCAGACCGGCAGCCGCGGCGGCGCTGAGCGTCCGATCCAATTCATCGGGCGTCAGCACCCGGCCGCCGTGATCCACGTGGGTCCAGGGCCGCACCTGCGCGGCAGCCCCGACCTGGGCGATCATCAGGCGCACCTGATCGGCCACTACCCGGGTAAAAAATTCAGCGGGAAAGGGTGCCCCCAGATAGGTGCGCGCCGTGCTGTCGGCAAAACCCGGCTCGATGTGGTGCAGCATATCCGCCAGGCTTTGGACCTGCGGCAATTCGAAGCCGAAGAGCCGGTAGGTAAAGCGGAAGAGCAGCTCCTCGCGCAGGTGGGGGTTCCAATCTCTCAGCGTCCTTGCCCAGCGGTACACCGTGCCGTAGAGACCGTCCACGCCCCCCATCCACAAATAGATCTTGGGCAGGAGAAAATCGGCGTGTTGCGCCAGCCGGCCCAGATCGTAACCGGTCAGCGGCACAAAGGCCGGCAGGCGCGAACCAATGCCCATCTCGAGGGCGCTATTCATCTCCTTCACCCCCCGGCACAGCTGCTGCACATAAGACACAATGGAATCCTCTTTGAAGCGCAGCCACGCGACAATCCGGTCTTCGCCAGCGGCGGCGGCCAGGGCATCCGGGGGGGCGCCCGGGTGTTCGAACATGCGCGCTAGCGCGCCTTCGTCCAGGGCGCGAAGAAAATTCATGAGGCGCAGCGCCCCCTGCTTGAGATCGCCGAAATCGTATCCCAGCTCCCGCGCCTTGCTTGCACAGCAAGGGCCAAAGCAGCCGAACAAATCCAGGTTGCCGTCCATGTAGCCGAGACCGGCGATCTCGTAGCCGAATTCGGGGCCATCGTTGAGGAAACCCTCCACCCGGGGAAAGTGCAGATGCACATCCCTTATGCGGCCCAGATAAAATTGGAGGAATTCCGGCGCATTGGCACAGGCCCCCCAGTAGCTCTCGACCCCGACGAGGGACTGGTCGACCTGGAGCAGGTGTTTGTTGGGCAAGCGCTGGTAAAAACCGGAGTCACCGCACATATGGGGGTTGGTGCCGTAGCTGTAGATGCGCAGATTGCGGCTCCAGGCCGCTTCCAGGAAAGACCTTATCTTGGCCGCGCGCGCGCGCGTGGCGGGCGGTGGCGGACAGCCCTTGAGTGGTCCTTCGTAGTGCCGTGGCTCGGGCGCGAGCGGCAGGGGACCGCCAAAAGCCAGGTGCCGGATCTCGGCTTCTTCCATCTTGTCCAGGAGCGGGTCGATCTCGGACGCGTCCAGAAAAGCCCAGCCTCCCTGCATGAACCAGGTGTCCATTGCCATGCGTTTATTCCTCAAATTGAAAGGCGTAGATCCGCATGCCGGCAAACTCAAAGTGCAACCGCACCGGCTGGCCCACGAGCGCGGCGTCGATCTGCGCCGCGCCGCGCCAGCGCACCGGGGCATCGAGATCATCTGCGCCCAGGGGGTCGCATAACTCGAAGGTATACCCCTCGATCGGCTGGTCGTCCTCCCAGGCCAGCAACTGAACCCGCAACCGCGCTTCGGGAGCAGTGGGCTCGACATTGAGTTTGAGCCGGGAGCCGGAAAAACACAGCGGCCGGGTGCAGAAGTGGCCGCCCGCAGCGCCGGCCTCAATGCCGATGATGCGGTCCCGTTTTATCACCGCGCGGCTGACGCGGCTGGCGGTTTGCGCCTTTTCCGCGGCGCTCAACTCGACGCTGGAGCCACCGTGGGGACCATTGCCGGAGCGGTAATAGAGCGCATAGTGATCCTCGTCCAGGGGCACAAAACCGGGTGCCACACTGACGATGAAACAATCGAACTCACCGCGCCCGCCCAGCGGAATAAAGGTTTCGCGGGTGGGACGAGACCAGCGGCGGTTGTCGCGACTGGTGCAGACCTGGACGTGGAAGGTGCCCTCGTAGTGGTAGTAGAACGAAGGGAAGAGAAAGTGGGCGTGGGCGGCACCTGGATAGCGGCTGTAGGCGCTGTTGTAGATATCGACATTGAGACCGTCCTGGGAGTCCGCCTGCAGGGCGATACCGGTGGACTCCCAGTTGCGGTAATCACGCGATTCGAGCCGGCCCACGGCGCGGCCGCGGCGCTCGCCGTCTACCTTGAAATCGCCCACCTGCAAGGCGCCGTGGGTGGCAGTGGTCCGATGGTATGCCACATAGCGATCCAGCGCCGGATCCCAGCAGGCCGAGTTCTGCGAATCGCAGTACTTGCCGAGAAAGTTGTCGTAGTAACGCCGCCAGTGCAGACCGTCCGGCGAGGCAGCGCCGCGCAACACGCCGACGTTGTGGGTAAAGGGCTGTTCAAATATGTGGGGCCCTTCCCAGTCGGTGTAAATCATCTTATAGCGCTCGTTCTCGGGCGCCGTGGGGTCGATGAAGACATTGCCCATCTCCGGGGATATGGCATTGAAACCGCCATCGAAGACGATATTATTATCGCTGGATCCCTTGAATTCGACCAGCCCCTGCCTGCAGCGCTCGAAGTGGAGACCGTCCGCCGATTCGGCGTAACTGACCAGCAGACCACGGTGGTCTTCGTGCCCGCTATTGTACCACATGCGGAAGCGGCCCCCATCGCGCATCACCGACACCCAGGCGGAGGAAGCCTCCCAGGGCGCCGCGCCCGCAAAGAGGGGTGCGCCGTGTTTTTCCACCGGCGCATTGACCCAGCGGATGCCCCGGGGATACTGATCGGGCCGGGATCCCATGGCGATGAAAAAATCGTCGAAAAAGAGCTGGCGCTCGGTCCCTACAGCGACGGTGGCGGGCCGCCGCAGGGTCTTGTGAGTATTCTCGGCCAGATTGAAGTCTTTCATATCATGGGCGATGGTCATAGGATTCTTTCGGCCCGGGAATCGTTCTCCAGTCCCTGCAGCAAACCGCGCATGTGGCCGACGCAGAAAGCAATGTACTCGCGGCCCTCGGGGCCGTCGGTACTGAGCTGCATGATGTGGTCGTAGTCGATGGCGCCTTCGTAGCCCACCTGGTGCAGGGCGCGAGCCACCTGGTACATGTCCAGGTCGCCGTCGTCGGGAATGACCTCGGCGTAGCCCTTATCCGCCGGGATGGTGCCCCGGACATTGCGGAAATGGACGTGGAAAATCTTGTTCTGGGAGCCGAAGTGTTCGATGCCTTCGAACACGTCCTCACCCGACTCGTAGCGGGTGCCGACGCAGAAAGTCATACCGTTGTTGGGGGAGGAAACTTCGGAGAACAGGCGATCGAAAGAAGCAAAATTGTAGAGCACCTGGGGAACGCCATTGAGGCTGGACACGGGCGGATCGTTGCCGTGCATGGCGAGCTTGACCCCGGCGCTTTCGGCCACCGGTATCACGGCGCTGAAGATTTTTATGGTGCGCTCCCAGATCTCTTCGTGGGTGGGCGCGCCGGCCGGCGGCGGCTGGTCGAGGATTGCAGCCAGGTTCATCTCGAGGTGGCGGTAGCCGCCGCGGCCCTCGACATAGGTGTGCACCGACTCGGGAAAGGGCGCCAGCTGGCCGCCCTGGAAGGCCTGGATGCCCATGACCGGAAAGCCGAACGCGCCGCACAACTCGGCGTTGGCCTGCAAATTTTCGATCTCCTGTTCGGCACCGGGCTGGCCCAGAAAGGTTTTGATGCAGTCGCTGTTGGCCGTATTGGCGCGCTCGACTTTGAGGCCGGCCTGGTCGAGGCGCTCCACTACTATTTCCAGTCCTGCGCGATTGGCGCGCCCCCCGCCCTCGGCGTAACCGGGGCAGATGTCGAGCGTAATGTCGACGACATCGACGCCGATCTGCCGCAGGAAGCGCAAATCCTCGGGCCGCTCGAGCCAATCCGGGCTGATGCGAGTACCTATTTTCATCATCGTTTTCTCTCCTGATTTAATAGACCCCGACAGGGGCCCAAATGCCAGTATATATTTTTCAGTACCGCGCAGAGCGCGCGGATCTACCTCTTCCAGCAGCCGGGCAATATCCACCGGTCGGCGCTGACTTCAAGCGCTGCCGCGAACCGACAATACTGCCGCTGCACCTCGTCATCCGCCAATGCGAAGATCGGCTATATTGACAGGCAATTGAGCTAGGCGTTTTCTTTTAGCAGCCCTTTTAAAACTTCCCGGGCGCCCGAAGGGCTACTTTGAGACGGTTTCTCAAGCGATTTTAATGTGTTCAATCGACCAATCCACGTCAAGAAAGTTCTGCGATGGAAACAGCGGATGTAGCGGTGGTCAGAACCTACCTTCTCCAGCTTCAGGACGAGATCTGCCAGGCGCTGACAGAGGAGGATGGGGAAGCGAGTTTTATCGAGGATGTCTGGGAACGGAGCGAGGGCGGGGGCGGCCGCACGCGCGTCCTGGCAGAAGGGGCGGCAATCGAAAAGGCCGGGGTCAATTTTTCCCACGTCACCGGTCCCGAACTGCCGGCGGCGGCCTCGGCGCGGCGGCCCGAGTTGGCCGGCCGTAGTTTCGCGGCCCTGGGCGTTTCCCTGATCGTGCACCCGCGCAACCCGTACGCGCCCACCTCGCACGCCAACTTGCGCTTTTTCCT
>CAXFTV010000193.1:0-6190 GCA_964005845.1 uncultured bacterium | reverse complement strand
GTTTAAAGGGCTTGACATAACTCACCTGTACAGATTTACTAATATTCTACAACCTGGATCCAGGCTTGGGACCCAAAGCAGGTCTAGCCGGCAGTATTTTGTGGGCTTGGACGGGCGGAAAAATCAGCGCTTCAGACATGCGAGTGCAATATCTAGAATACGCCCCATTCCCACTGCATAGGCCCGATTTGCAGCGGGAAACTCAGCTGGCACCACTGGCGCAATTCTCCTTAGCACGGAAACTCGACCCATGGAAAAAATAGCTCTACTCGTCGCCCTAGTCTCCTTTTTTGTCCACACTTGCGCCCCTTTGCTCTCGGCACAGACTCCCATAAAGGGCCAGTCCAGTAGCGGTCGCCAACTTTTTTATTCTTCCGCTCTCAGTACGAATGGTCTTTCCTGCGCCCATTGCCACGCCGATTTTGACGAGAGGAAACAAGACGATGGACGCATTCGTGCAGCGCACTCGCTCTACAACGGAGCGGGGCGCAAAACCTGGTGGGGCAAAAACCCAGAAGATCCGGATCGCTTCCCCAATATGGCCTCGGCGGCTTTGGTCTGTATCGAGGACTACATGCGCAGCAAACAAAAGCTCACGGCCCAACAGCTACTCGACCTGCAAAAATACCTGGAGTCCATAACCAGACGTCCCGTTTCGACACCGCAGGTCATCGCGCCAGCCGCCGACAAAACCGGCCTCTATCCGGGTTTTGAAGGCGGCAATAAATTCAAGGGAAGGAACTTTTTTTACGCTGCCTGCCACGCCTGCCACCCAAATGGCAATAAAGGCATTGCACCTGCCATACCACGAGACCGCGAACCGGCTTTTTACGCCAAAAAAATACGCGAAGGAAATGGTCTGGGAGCTGTACTTTCGGGCCTCGACCCCAATGCCTACGACCCACGTTTGGGCTTGTTCATGCCCTTTTTCGGCGCCGACCGCCTGGAAAATGAGCAAATTAGCGACATCATCGCCTTCATTAAAAGCTTGCCCTCTCCTTGATCAACTCGTTCCATCATCGCCGAAATCCAGGCAAAATGCACCCCGTTGAAGACCATAGAAAAAACAAACGAAATTCAAATTCGCTCCAGTTGCGGCACCACGTGCTTCACGGCCTGGGCGTAATCTTCCAGGGAATCTATTTCGGCCCAGGGCAGATCCCCGGCTTCAATGGCGTAGAAGCGATTGGCCCGGATTAAAGGTGCATAGGAAGCCGTTGGGAAAATATCCTTTTTTTCCTGTGCAATTAGTTTTTCCACTTCCCCTCCCACCGAGCGGGCACCGGCGGCATCGAGTTTCACCAGTTGAACGCTCTGAGCCTGGGCCATGAGGGGATTCAGATCCTTACTGATGGCTTGCACGCACCCATCGCTGGAAAATTGAACATTCATCTCGTTGGCCGACCTTGCCACTTGCGCATCAACAGCTACCACATTTCCGTGTTTGGAATCCAGCATCCGCTTCAGCACATCGGGGTGGAATAGGATATCACAGTTGAAGAGAAAGAGATCGGTGTCGAGCTCTTGCCGGGCAAGAAAAAAAGAATAAATGCTGTTGGTCGTCAGATATTCTGGATTCTCTATATAACGGGCTGCAGCCCCGCAATGCCGACGGATTTGGCCCCCTTCATAACCGATTACCAGAACGATATCTTCGACCCCGACGCCTCGGAGAGCTTCGAATTGATAATCGAGTAAAACTTTTGAACCCGCCGGGACGAGACACTTTGGACAATTCCTGGTCAAAGGGCTCAGCCGCGTCCCCGCTCCAGCAGCCAGAATAATCGCTCTCATATATAATCCATTTCTCTAGCGGTGTACCCCAAAAAGTCCCACCCCTCTCCTGAACCCGCCCGGGAGTGGGCAATCTTCAGCGTCCATCCCCAGAACCTATAAAAAAATGTTTATGCCCATCAATGCGTCCAGGGGATCGCCCCCAAAAAACAAAGGTAGGGGCAGTCGTTCCTGTGCCAACCAGCAAATCAGACTAGCTAAAAGAAGGGTGCCTTAAATTTTAATTGAAATCGGTGAAAGGGCCGAAGGCGGTACAAAAAAACAGACCTGCAGCAAGCACATCCGGCTTGGCCAGCGCCAGGGCTGCACCCGCAACTCCATGCGAAGCAATCAAAAACAATTTTAGCACTAAATTCATCCCTGGATTTTTCGCTTCTCCCCAAATGCCCCGGACAAAGGAGGGATTGCAGTTTTTTCTCGGCTCCTGCGGACTATACCCTTCCACAATATAACGCAAATCGGGGGTTTAGGATACAAAGCCTGAGTAGCTGTCCGGCACAATAATTTAGAAATGTTTTTTTGCCGCTATTTTGCTGATGCCGGCGCCCCTAATGGGCAACTCGATTCTCCGATCCAGGATAGTTGTCTACCCAGATTAAAGTTTTCTCAAGCCAGATTATTTTGCGTCCCATACCCACCTTCCAATCTATTTCTGCTCCCGACTTGGAAATCGCAGTGCGTCTAATCCCCCGCGCTTCGACGCTCAAGGCCCACGCCCTTGCAAGAAACATAAAATACTACTATGCAACAATTTAGAGCAACAACTCCGAGACCTGGCAAGGTCCTTTTACAACCTTTGAATGATTGACTGAAAAGGACCTACTATTTATATTGGAAAAGTTAGACCAATCCAGGTAATGATAATCTATGAAAGCTCTGATACTAGCTGCGGGCCAGGGCCGCAGATTGCGGCCTTTAACGGATGCCTGTCCCAAATGCCTGCTGTCCATAGGTGCGCATTCAATTCTAGAGCGACAATTGCTCAATCTTGAGCAATGCGGCATCGGCGAAATCGTTCTGGTATGTGGCTTTGGCATCGAACAAATCCGCCAAAGAGTCGCAAACTACCCCGGTTCCCTGCACATTAAAATCCTCTACAATCCCTTTTATGCCATTTCCGAAAATCTGATCTCTCTGTGGGCCGTGCGCTCTGAAATGAATGAGGACTTCCTTCTCTTAAACGGAGACAATGTCTTCCATCCGGGCATTATCCATAAGTTGCTGGCTGCAAGGGAACCGTATTGCCTGATGATCGACCGCAAGATTTCCTACGATGAAGACGATATGAAACTGAGTGTGCAGGACACTCACATCCTTAGAATAGGCAAACTTCTTCCCGCCGCCGCCACCGACGCTGCTTCGATTGGAATCATGAAGTTTGCCGGGACTGGCATCGCCCACATCAGAAGGGTACTGGAAGAAATAGTCCTGCAAGAAAAAGCGGTGAGGGGCTATTTCCTCGACTCTGTTCAGCATCTCATAAACCATGGTTATCCAGTTACTTACCGCGAGGTGGATGGATTGCCCTGGGCCGACGTCGACACACCGGAAGACCTCCAGACGGTGCGCCAGCAGCCCCATTTGTACCAGGAAGATGCGGTGCTGCAAAGTAGCCTATCCCTCCGCGATTCCGGAGGTGACAATTCATGATTCGCCAGGGGCTGCTAGTCTTTGCCGGCGGGAGGCACCAGCTAAATATCCGGGTGGCTGGTCTCTCCCTCCTGGAGCGTGGCATCCGCACCATGGCACGGGCCGGAATAAAGCACCTACAGATTCTCGTTCCCGATGGTCCGCCCCCTACCCTCAGCCGCATTGTCGAAAACCTCGACCTGAACATCGAATTTCTGTTCTGGGGTACTGCCCCACCTCCCGCAACTGCTCCCCAGGAGGACTTTTTACTGATCCTGGGCGATTACGTGCACCACCATGCGTCGCTCCAGGCTCTTGTTAACAGCGGCCTGGGGAACCAGGATATCGTCGTCCAGGTCGGCAATCCCGACCAACAAAATCTGCAGCAGGCAGTATCCGTCACTGCTGCGCTCGAGTTCGGGGAAATAACGAACCCGGACGCCAAGGCCAGTGCCGGTGCCTTCCTTTGTTCTGCCGACCTATTTTCGCCCGCCGAACTCGCCGCCACCGCCGCCACCCCATTGGAATTCCTCCGCACCCGGACAGTGGGACGCGAAATTGGGTTGCTCGAAGAGCCGCTCCCCCTCTGGCACAGGGTGGTCGATCGCCGCGGTGCCCGGGCCGCAAAAAACATGCTCTTCAGCCAGGTGACCAAATCCACTAGTGGCTGGATTTCACGCCATGTCAATGCGCGAATTTCCATCCCGACCAGCAAACTGCTGATCGAAACCGGCATCTCGCCCCACATGATAACCATTTTACTGGTTCTTACCACCGGCTTAGGGGCCGCCTATCTGGTGACGCAGGCACACAATTATGCCCACCTGGCCGGGGCCGGTATTCTCTGGCAATTCGCAGCTATTTTTGACCGTTGTGATGGCGAAGTGGCGCGCGTAAAACTATGCGAATCCAAATTTGGCGAATGGTTCGATACACTGACCGACAATATCGCCTATATCTTCGCTTACATATGCATGCTAATCGGCATGCACAATCTCTATCCGGAGACTCCTCTCTATCTATATTTGGGTTTTTCTGCCATAGGCGCTTTGTTGCTGACCCTGGCACTCATGTACAGCTTCGCTTTAAAAACGGGCAGTGGAAGCCTGCAGAACTACCTGGTAGAATTTGCCAAAGTTCCCGATGCGCAGAAGGGCAAGATCGACCGCTTCCTGGAGCGCACAGGCTTTTTGGGCAAGCGGGATTTTTTCTCGTTCTTCTTTTTTGTCACTGCCATTTTCAACTGCTTCGAAATATCCTACTGGTTCGCGATAATCGGCATACACCTGCAGGCACTCGGGGTGATGCTATCGCAACACAAAATGCTGCAACATTACAGAAAACCAACTCCCGAAGCTCCAGCTGCACCCACCTCGCTCGAAACCCTTCCGGTCTCTCCTACAGCCGCCAAGGACAGACGATGAAATTGTTGAAATTCACCCTGCCGGGACTGGGTTTGTTATTCCTGGGCTATTTGATTGGTCATTTGGGTCCCGAAGAAATTCTGCACAACTTTGCCCTGGTGAAATGGTCTTTCCCCTTTATCCTGGTTCTGGCCTGCAGCTGGCACATCACGAATTCCATCGCCTGGAGTTTTGCCTTTCCGCCCGGTGCTTTCCGCCCCCGATTACGCCACTTGTTCATGGCCAAATTGGCCGGCGAAACGGTAAACCAGCTAACTCCCCTGGCAAATATCGGCGGCGAACCGCTCAAGGCCTACCTCCTCAAAAGGGAATCTCCAACTTCCCTTGGCCTTGCTTCAGTAGTCATCAACAAAATGGCCCAGTTTATTACGGGTCTGATCTTTACTGCCGCAGGCCTCTGTCTCATCGTCCTCTACTGGGATCTGCCCCGGACCCTACCACTTCCCATTCAGGTTGGCCTGGGCATTCTCCTGATGACCGGAATATTGTTCATCTTGCTGCTTTACAAAAAACATCAACGACTTTTCTCGTCTCTGTTGCATCTACTACATAAGCTGGGCATAAGAACCGAACAACTCGAACGCAGAATGGCCAAAGCCGTGCGCATCGACGATAATATCGGGCAGTTTTACAAAGACTATAAGGCGCGCTTCTTTGGGGTAATGTTCTTCCATGGCCTGGGCTGGCTCCTGGGCGCCTGTGAAACCTACGTCATTTTGCGCGCCTTGGGTGCGGACATTGGCTTTGCGGTCTCTTTCTTAATCACTTCTCTTACCGTAATCATCAACAGTCTCTTCTTCTTCATGCCTTCCAATATAGGCGTCCTCGAGGGCGGGCAGGTCTTTCTCGTATCGACTCTGGGGCTGGCCCCCGCCCTGGGTTTGTCCCTCGGAATTATCAAACGCATGCGAAAAATATTTTGGCTCACCCTTGGCTGGCTCTTCCTGACGCACTTGAGCAGAAATGTGATATATCCCCGCAAAAAGAATCAATCTATTTTGTCGTCCTCAAATCCCGACGAAACTCTGTCGGACCACGCAAATTATCGCTAAGATATCTGTGACTAATATTTGGTCCTGGCTTTTTTGCCTATGGTTTTTCAGCGCTGGGGGAGCGGCAATCCACGCCAATCCCTCCACGCACCAATATACCCTCCGCGAATTGCTCGAACATGGACTCGAGCACAACGTTGAAATAGAGGAAGCACAACTGCGCGTCAAGGGCGCCGTGGCCCGGTTGCGCCAGGCCCGCAGCGGCTCCTTTTTACCCCACTTGCGGCTCGAAAGCCAAAATGGCCTGGTTCCTGATGCCCGAGGCGATATCTTCAATCCGATCGGCGACAC
>CAXFTV010000192.1:0-13133 GCA_964005845.1 uncultured bacterium | reverse complement strand
TCATGTACTACATGGAGGATATATTCGCTTTTGCGGTAGCTGAGGTCGAGGAAGCACTCGATGACCAGCTGGAATCCTTTGACATATCGAGGTCGCCCACAACTCGATCGCTTCGATTCGGCACCTGGGTTGGTGGCGATCGCGATGGAAATCCCAATGTCACTCATGAACTGACCAGGAAAATTATCGACTTACAGCACGGGCGCGCACTCAAAATATTTGCTCCGGCTGTTTCTGCTCTGGCACAAACTCTCAGCCAATCGACCCGCATAGTCGAAATAAGCGACGCTCTGGCCAAATCTCTCGAAAGAGATCGGGCGGAACTGCCCGCCGTCTGGGACGAATTCTGGAATCTGGACGAGTTCGAGCCATACCGCCTGAAGTGCGCATTCATTTACGAGCGAATTCGCAACGGAATTGAGGCTTCGGAAGACCCCGCTCGCAGTGGATCGAAACCCAGCTATGCGAATGTGGAGCCATTATTGGCCGATCTCCAGCTCATGCTCGATTCGCTTGAAAGCAATAAGAGCAAAGCCTCGGCGCATGGTGAGATACGGCGACTCATACAACGGATTTCGACTTTTGGAATGACTCTGGCCACGATGGATATACGCCAGCATGCCAAAATCACGGGTGGTGCGGTCAATGAACTTATCGACCGCGTCGAGTCCATTGATGGCGGCTTCGCCAGCCTCTCGGTCGAAGCGCGCTCGGCGCGCTTGGTTAAAGCGCTGAACTGCAAAGAAGGCATTTTGAATTCTAGAGCCCTTAGCTTTTCAGCGGCGACGAGCGAAATTCTCGCCCTGCTCGAAACCGTCAGGCGTACTCAGGATGAGTATGGAGAGTCCGTGATCGAGAGCTGGGTCGTCGCGATGACGCGCGATATAGACGATTTGCTGGCAGTGCTTGTACTGGCCAAAGAAGCGGACTTGGTGGTGCCCGAAAAAGACATTTCACGGATATCTATAGTGCCCCTTTTTGAAGAGATCGAAGACTTGAGGCGCAGCCACCATGTTATGGACCGCTACTTATCGATCCCCGCAATAAAGTCTCTGGTCGCAGCTTCTGGTGGGATAGTCGAAGTGATGCTCGGCTATTCGGATTCCAATAAAGATGGTGGGATCACAACTTCCCAGTGGGAGCTGTATAAGGCTCAGCGCGCACTGCGGACCGTTGGCGAAAAACACGGCGTATCCATGCGGCTGTTTCACGGCCGGGGCGGAACTGTTGGCCGCGGCGGCGGTCCGACCAGAGACGCGATCATGGCCCAGCCCTATGCGACCGTCGATGGGCGCATAAAAATCACCGAGCAGGGGGAGGTTATCTCGGATAAATACGGTCTACCTGAACTCGCCCGCAATCACCTCGAACTATCCGTGGCCGCAGTGATCGAAGCATCTTTGCTTCACGCCGAACCCCACCACCCGAACGAAGAACTCGAAGCGTGGTTCAGGGCGATGGACTGGATTTCGGAGAGGGCCTATGCGAAGTATCGCAGCCTGATCGAAACCGAAGGGTTTGTCGATTATTTTGTCGACTCGACTCCGGTCGAAGAACTCGCCGGGATGAATATCGGTTCGCGTCCCTCGCATCGCCACCCAGCTGATGGAACGCGCAATATCGACGATCTGCGCGCGATTCCCTGGGTCTTCGGCTGGATGCAGAGCCGGCAGATCGTCCCTGGCTATTTTGGCGTCGGCCATGCTCTCAAAGAAGCGCGCAAAGCCGGAATGGAAGGCGTACTTGCCGAAATGTTCCAAGAGTGGGCATTTTTTAAAACCTTCATATCCAATGTCGAAATGACCCTGGTGAAATCGAGCATGGAGATCGCTGGCCGCTATGTTGAGAAGCTGGTCGACCCCAGTCTTCATCACATATTTGAAGGCATAAGAGACGAAAGGGATAGAACTGTAGAAGAAGTGCTCGAAATTACCGGGCAGGACAATCTGCTCGATCAGCAGCCCGTATTAAAACGAACCCTTGCCGTCCGTGAGTATTACGTCGACCCACTCAATTATTTGCAGGTTTCGTTACTGGCGAGATGCCGCTCGTCCAGTGAAGACGATCCTCTGGTCGAGCGGGCATTGTTGCTTTCAATTAACGGGGTTGCCGCAGGGCTCAAGAACACAGGTTAGTTGCTTTGCCGATTGGCAAAGGAGAGACTGTGCCGGCGTTTGTGGCGCTGCCCCGACGTCCAGCCGCTCTCTTCTGCAGGTTGCCGGGAAACCACTCATCTGCAAAATAACAATAGGAGCATTCTCATGCCTGCCGATTTTCTAGAGCGAGTCTCAAAAGGTCCGGTATTGTGCGACGGAGGGTATTATCTCGAATTCGAACGCAGATGCCTGGGCAGCTACAAATCTCACATCCCGATGGGCGTATTGGATTATCCCGAGGGCGTGCTGGAAATACACAAAGAATTTGCCCGGGCAGGGGCCGAAGTCATCCAGGCAATGGCCTGGGGGGTGCTCACCGACGAGCGCGAAGAAGAACTGCACCAGGCCGCCGTCAAAATTGCAAGGGAGGCCGCAGGCCCCGAACGATACGTCGCCGGCACGCTCAGCCCCTTCGTTTATTCCGGCCGCTCCAAGTGGAGTCCGATGTCCGAAAAGGACAAAAAAAACGCCCGGGAATTCTTCGAACGTCGCGTGACCCAGCAAACTTCGGCAGGTGTCGATCTCTTCATCGTCGAAACCTTCTACTCAGTGGATGAAGTTGCGCTGGCAATACCATTCGTCAAACAGGCCAATATCCCCGCCGTCGTAACGATGACCTATCGCGATGCGGAGAACACCAGGGAGGGATACCGTCCAGGTGAAGCGGCCCGCCGTCTGGTTGATGCCGGTGCGGATCTGGTCGGCATCAACTGTATGCGCCCCTGGCAGACCATGCGCCCCCTCATGTTCGAAGTTAAAGAGGCCGTATCGGTTCCCCTGTGCGCCCAGCCCACCGGATACGAGCTAGAGCCCGGTGAAGTTTTCAACAGGGCCCTGAGCGTTGCCGACCTTTGGACCCAGGTCGAACCCCGCGTCCTGACGCGGTTCTCGATGGCACAATTCACCGCCGAGGCCAATCGCATGGGGATCGGACTCATCGGCTCCTGCTGCGGCACGCTGCCCTACCACGTAAGGGCTATGGCCGAGGCCCTTGGCAAGCCGACGGAATTGCCGGATCTGGACCGAGGGTATCAGAGGGTGGCTTTATAAGCGCGAAAAAAACTTGGTACTCCGGCAAAGATCATCGCGTTGTCATCGCGTTGCTCGGAGAACTGCCATAATATATATTTGCTGCCGCCCACGAGGCTGTCCTGGGTGACCCCGAGCACATGCAGATAGGCTGCGGCAAGCCGGGCGGAATTCTGGCCTCTGCCTCTATCCCGATCTGGTTCTGGTCTACGCCCGACCAGCTAACCCAGGTGCGGTGGGTAGAATTGCCAGTGGAGTAGACATGGACTTCGACGACCTCGACATTGGTCAGCTGCGGGCGCGGACCGGCGAGAAGTGGAGCCAGTTCGGCGACGACGTGCTGCCGGCCTGGGTGGCCGATATGGATTTTCCGCCGCCTCCCCCCATCGGCGCGGCCCTCGCCCGGATGGTGGAGCTAGGAGATCTGGGCTATCCGGTGAACCCCGGGCCGGGCGACCTGCCCACCGTTTTCGCCGAACGCGTGGCCAGGCGTTACGGCTGGCACCCCGATCCGCCCATGGTGGAGGTCATAACCGACGTCATGCAGGCGCTTTACACCGGGGTCGAGGTGTACTCCGAAAAGGGGGAGGGAGTCGTCATCCAGACGCCGATCTATCCGCCCTTCCTGCTTGCGGCTACCCGCACAGAGCGGTGGGCAGTGCCCAATACCCTGGTGCGCGGCCCGGATGCTTACCAGATCGACTTCGACGCCCTCGCCCGCGCCTTCGACGCCGGCAGCGGCCTGTTGCTGTTCTGCAATCCGCACAACCCGACTGGCCGCGCGTTCGGCCGCGGCGAACTGGAAGAACTGGCCGAGCTGGTGCTGACGCGGGATGTGGTGGTGATCGCAGACGAGATACACGCCGACCTGGTCTACCCGGACCGGCAGCATATCCCGCTCGCCTCACTGGGGCCGGAAATCGCCGCGCGAACGGTGACGCTGATGTCGGCCAGCAAGGCCTTCAACATCGCCGGTCTGCGCTGCGCTGTGGCCGCTTTCGGCAGCGCCGAGCTCAAGCGCCGCTTCGCCGCGGTGCCGCGGCAACTGCTCGGCGGCCACGGGTCGCCGGGCCTGCTCGCGGCGCGGGTGGCATGGGAGGAGTGCCAGGACTGGCTGGATGCCGTCCTCCGCTACCTGCGGGGCAATCGCGATTTCGTCTTCGACTTCGTCGCGCGCGAGCTGCCCGGCGTGGAGCAGCACCGGCCCGAGGCCACTTACCTTTCCTGGCTCGACTGCAGCGCCTTGCAACTCGAGCCGGACCCGTTCCGCTACTTTCTGGATCGCGGCCGCGTGGCGCTGTCCGCCGGCGCCGACTTCGGCGCCGGCTTTGAGGGCTTTGTCAGACTGAACTTCGCCACCTCCAGCAGCATTCTGCGCCAGATCCTCGAGCGCATGAAGGGCGCCCTGCAGTAGGGAGGTGAACTCCCGGCGCGATCAACTTCTGCTACGTGGATGTCTTTTCGCCCTCGAAACGGACGCATCATTTCGGCTGTATCCACAATTCGACTTCGTCAACGACGATATCAGCACTCGTTTGAGGGTCGGCCTCGACCAGGCTTATGGTCAGCTTATTTTGACCGTAGGCCATCGCGTCCGGGGGCACGGGGAACCAGCGGAGGGCGGGGGCCATTTCGAGAAATCTGGCGTTCCGTTGCCCGAGGGGCCCCGGAGCCATGGAGACGCCATTGAGAAGCACTTCCAATTCGTCCCGCGCGGTAAGACTGCCGCGTAGCAGCAATGTCGCCTGGCGGACGCGGTCCATGCGTTCGTAGAGACGGAAGAGATATTCCCCGGACGGCTTCGCCGCGCTGCGCTCGAGGACGACCCGCATCGCCTTGACGACTCCGGTCGTACAGCGATCCTGACCGAAGGCGGTTTCCCCTTCCCAGGTAGGATCGAAAACGTAGTGCCTGTCGCCCCGGGCGACCCGGGCCGGATCGCGCAGTTCGTGGAGTACCTGCAGCGTCTGCGGGAAGAAAGGCGGCGAGCGCATGAACCCGGCGACGGGCGCGTAGATCGTCAAGCCGTCGGCGCCCGCACCGTAGAAAGTCTGCGCCAGCGCCCGGCAATTGGACGGGCTCATGCCGCCACCGCTCATTCTCATGCGGCGGCTGGTCCACTGATTCAGGGTTGGATACAACATGCAGCTGCTCCGGCGCGTGAGAGCGCCGAACTCTTCGTATTCGGCGTTGAAATCGCAGAACATCGTGTCCATCGGACTGAGGTAATCGAGCAGCCCGGCGGCGATCCACTCCGGCACATCGAGTCCCATGTCGAGGCACTCGTCGAGGGTGGAGAACACCCTGGCCCCAAGCTGAATCCGCCGCCCCCGGACCTTGCTGTGCTCATCCAGCATAACGCGCAGGCGACGCACCAGATCGCTCATCAAATGGGCGCGCTTTCTGCCCTCGGGAAACGGGAAGTAGACGGGATCTCGAAAGGTCATCTCAATGCCGTCCACGTCGAAGCGCTTCACGAGCTCGCGCATCACCCGGAAAACGTAGTCCCGCACCTCGTCGAAAGTGAAGTCGAGGGGGAATCCCTCATTGTAGCCCGCACCGTCGCGATCATCCTGCAGCTGCCACTCCGGGTGCGACTCGACGAAATCGGCGCGCACGGGAAAATGTTCGCCTCCGTGAGTGTCGTTCATGCGGAACCCGGCCGTAAATGCCATACCTCGCCTGTGGCTGTGCTCGAGGAGCACCTGCAGGGGTTGCGTGCCCGCCTCCAGCATGGGCAGGAACCGCCGGTGCTGCTGCCGCTGGTCGTACTGGAACTCGTCCGAACGCCAGTAGACGGTGCATCCCTTGTTGTAGACGTCCTGCTGAAAGGAGTCGGCACCGCTGTCGGCGATCATGTCCACCAGGCGCTTGAGGTCGTCGACAGCCACCGGGTCGGGCAGGACATTGGCGGTGATACTGGACGGATCGCTGACAAAGTGGATGCGCCGGGTGCCGCGGGGGATGGTCGCGGTATCGGCATCACCGACTTGTGCCGCAGCTGGCTCGTATTCTGTGGGGTTGGCCCGCTCCAAGGTTGCGTTCTCCCATTTATTTGCTGTTCTGCATACCACGGCAGGTCGACCGCCTGTGTCATGCAGAGCGTGAGTGCCCCTTTTCACGCTGGCGAAAACGCCGATGACCGGCGCATGAAACTGATGCAACGGAGCGCGTTCTACCCGCCAGTTCTCCAGCGGCCAGAACCAGGTTTTCGGGTAAGAGAGAAGGGGATCCCGGCCGCAATGCCTCGCCAACTAAATTCGGAGATATGCGGTGTCGGATAGGTCTGCAGGCACATCACCCAGCAGCCATCATGCCTTATCACATTCCCCGGACTCGAGTAATTGAGCCGCTCATCCATGGGTGTAATCAACCGCGGCGGCGACCACGTCACCAGATCGCAGCTCTCGGTGACCCCCGTCGCGGCGACCCCTGCTTCCCCGTGGACCTGCGTATGCCATACGCGGAACACCCCATCGTGCTAATGTCCACAGGGATCGCGAAACGCGATCGCTTTTCCGCCCTTCAAAAACACCGGCCCTGCAATTCTGTTCCACTCGATTCCCATAGCACCCTTCGTGGGCCTCTCGATATTCAAGTTGTGCGCGGACAACCTAGACTTTTACAGGCGACCTTTCCAGCGTCCCGACCGGCCTGCCGGTTCCGGCCGGAGACATAATTTATATACCTGGCAGCAGTAGGCGAATTTTTATGGCGCAACGAACCGATCCAACGAGCTAGGCCAGCAAGGGCAGAAAACAGAAGGAGCCTATCTCTTTACCGCGATGATTTCTCTGGGATGGTTTTACTTGGAGTTTAATTAATTAGCGCGTGAATTAGTCTCCGAACCGGCAGGTCGGCAAAGGCCTCGCCCAGGGCGACGATGCCCGCGTCGGTAAAAACCTTCAAGGGGCACCAGTGGCGGGTCTAGGGCCCAAGCTATGGCGCCACTTCCACACAGTGGCAATTTTCATCTTCTCAACTCTACGAATCGACGCCGAGCAGCTTGCGCCCCAACTCGGTCAACGCCGCCGGTTCCTGATTTTTGTGCTCCCAATCGCGGGCGTCTCCCGGCCAGCTGGCCGTCGCCCGCCGCTCCTGCCAACCCTCGATCGCCGACTTCCGCTTCTCTTTGCCCTTTCCCGCCGGCGACATGTTGATATACTGCGCCATCCGCGGCTTGTCCGATCGATTGGTTCCATTGCCGTGCAACAGCAGCCGATGCCAGATCAACAGATCCCCAGCCTGGCCCGCGATCGGTTTGATCTCCAGCCCCTGCAGATCTCAAGCGCTCTTCCCGAGTCCGCGCATAGACATTCATCCTCAGATCCGGGCTCGCGTGGCGAGCCAGTTCTCGCGCTTCTTCAGGCGGACACGTCACGCGCAGCTACCAGGCTGCTATGGGACACGCAATACCCATTGAAATCGACCTTAGTGCCAGCGGCTTCCCTGGCCATACCTGCGACGTCGAGATCTTTTGCCAGGTAGCTTGATAGCAAAAAATTCCAGCCTAGCGTCAAAGCGCGGGACGCAACAGCAGCCGTTCCTCGGCGATCGCGGCCCGCCACTGCGCCTCCTCGCGCCGCAGCGGGCCGCCGGCGGCGGTGTCCGCCGCGAAGAAGCGCAGCACGCGCCGGTCGCCGCGCGCCGCCGCCGCTGCCACCAGGGCCTGTACAAGCGGCGAATCCGTGAAGTCGTCGCGGTGGGGCAGGCCGGCGCGCACGACGAAGGAGGTGACCATGTAGCGCCAGGCGCTGTGCGCACGGTTGACCGAACCGGAGTGCAGCATGTCGCAGTGGAAGAATACGACATCACCCGCTTTGGCGTCCACCGGCACCACCGCCGCTGCCTCCTCTGCGCTCTCCGGCTTGGCGCCAAAGGCGGAGCGGTGCGAACCCGGAACTACGAGCAGCGGCCCCCCTGGTCCATCCATATCCTGCAGATAGCAGAGCATGTGCGCTGCCAGCGGCGGCGTGGACGGCTGCCCCCCGTCCGCCAGATCGTCGGCGTAGCCGGGATTGCCGCGCCACAAGGTGTGATGGTTGTACGCGTCGCGGTGCCATTGTGCGGCTTCGGCCAGCAACTCTTGTCGAGAGGCGACCCCGGTCGTCCGACCGGTCAACTGAGCCGGTGGGGTGCCGACCACGTAGAAACCGTCGCCCTGGACAAAGGGGCCCATGACGCCCTCCGCCAGGTCGAGCAGCTGTGGGTTGAGCAGGAAGGGCTTGATTAGCGGCTCGGCTACTTCCGGCGCCGCCGCCAGCAGTCCTGGAAAACCGATGATGGCCGAGTTGTCGGGGCCACCGATGCTGATGGTGCGGCCCGTCGCGGCCAGCTCCGCGCCGGTGGCCGGCTTCCCCTCCACCGCGCCGAGCGGCGCGGCCAGCTTCGCGGCTATCCGCACGTCCAGCTGCGCTCGCAACGCCGCCACCTCGGCCGCGCTGAGCACCTCGCGCAGCACCGTAAAGCCGCGGCTCTGGAACTGCTCTACCCGCTCCGACAGTCGGCTCTCCTCGGCCGTGCTCGGTGCGCTCCGGCTCCGCACCGGCAGCAAATCTTCAACTGCCTCTTGTTTCACCTCAGCCATTATAGAACCGTGGGGAGAATGGTTGACCGGGATCGTCCGCAGCCGCAGCGCCTCTTAAGCAAGTAGCGGCAAATGCCGACGCCGACCACCTGGACAATTCTCTGTGTATTCGACGTAATGGTAATCAATATCTACTCCCATTTCAAATTCTACTGTAGTTATCATATTATTTTCTTGGGATATACTCGAAATATATTTAAAAGACAAATTTCCTCTGACTTCGTCGTCATCCGCTAGCGGCGCAGCCTCTACTTCAGGGCTTGACTAGCAGTCCAAGTTTGCCCAGGGGCTCCTTGAGTTTTTCTACTTCCTCGTCGGTCGCCGAATCCAGCGGCAGGCGCAAATAGCGCGCCGCCACGCCGTTGAGTTCCAGGGTGACCCGCCACAGCGATTGGAAACCGCCCGAGGCCCTGCTGGCCAGGTACTTGAAGGGGTATTCTATGTTCCGAATGATCTCGCCGGCAGCCGCCACGTCTAAATTCTGGACCGCCTGCCAGTAGCGCTCGGCCAGGTGGGGGGCAAACGACGAGAAGAAGCAGAAGAAGGACTCCTGACGCCAGGGCCATTGGGCGTAGTTGCGCCAGAGGCCGCCGCCGGTCATGAACTTCCAGTACTGGCCGTATTTCTGGATGGTGTCGACGGTATAGTCGAGGCTGCCATCTTCCTTAAAACAGCAGATATTCGGCTCGTCTACCAGCGCATCCAAAATGGCGTGGGACGGGAAGCCGACCAGCATGACCGGCAACACCTGGGCGACGGCGCGATACTGGCGGATTTGCCCCGGAGGCAGGGCGCGGGCAATGGGACGGACCATGAGCACATCGACGCCGATCTCTTTGCAAAAGTGGGCGAAGTCCACGGCCTTGGAATCCGGCCAGAAGCGGGTGGCGGCCACAGTGAGGGCACGGCCTGCAGTCTGCTCGACCAGGCAGCGGGTGAGTTGCGCTACTTCGTCGTCGCTGAGAAAGTCGAACTGGCCGTCGCCGTAAGTCAGCAGGCTGACCGGACTGCCCCCGGTTATGCCGACCTCGATGATATTGCGGAACCCCACCCAGTCCAGCTGGCCATCGGCCAGGAAAGGAGTGGGGATGGGGTTGACCGGACCGCGCAGCTCTCTTTTGATGTCTTCGGGCGATTTCCGTGGTGTCATAAGGCAATCCTTTCCGAGGTCTCCCAAAATTTTTCAATGGGCGTTGGCATAGAATATATGGCATTATTGATGCTGATACTTTGACAATTGATCGGGAAGCGACAGCGGCCTTGAGAAAATAAATTACTGCGTCCAGAAAGCATAAAGTTGCGCGTTGTCGAGGTGGATTTTGAGCTGAACGATCTGGTTTTGGAGCCTGGATAAGTTTTGTGTGACTGATAGATTGATGGTGTCGCCGTGTGCAATTGGGGCATCTGAGCCGGACAGGCCAGGAATAGGGGTGCCGTTTTCGTCCAAAAACTCAATCTGTGCGCTTCCCGTAGGCGCATCGAGATTGAGGAAGAGGTGATCGCCTCTCCATTTAATCGGACGGGTAAGGATGTGACCGCCATTGGCATCGGCGTCGAGTGAGACAAAGCCGTCTTTGCGCAGAATGGCAACGTAAACAGCAGAGTGGGTGTCGTCGATCCAGTCTGCCCTTTCTTCTGGACTAAGTGTAGATGGATCTCGCGGAGAACCGTCGGACCACCGATCGTGCTGGGGCACGCGGCGTTTCATGCCTTCGTAATAAAACCAGAGTTCGTCGCCTCGATCCACGGGCTGATTGGTCGTTTGGAGTTGCAGGCGATCGTAATTGCCGACTGTGCCCTTTGTCAGAGGCGAAGGGCCGATGAAGGGTTCGCGATTGCCCAGGCGGATCCAGTTTTGCAGGTCGCGGGTCATGGCGAGCTGGAGATAGTGGAAGGCATCACAATTTCTGCCTTCGGGCAGACTCTGGCCTGTGGGATAATAGATCATCAAGGTGGCCAGGTGGAGGCCTTCGTAGGGGAAGACGCCCATGTTGTAACATTCGGCGCACCAAACAGGATCGCCTCGCCAGGGAGGCGGATCGGGTTCGCGCCAGCCAAGAGATGGATCGGGGTGCACAAAGAGGGGTTTGGCAAGAGCGGGATCGGCCAGGCGTTTGCGAATGGATTCAACGGCCAGTTTTTGATCTTCTTCATCGGTGCTGAAGAGGAAGCGCGGTTCGGTCCAGTTTTCAAAGTCGGTGCTGGTGGTGAGCTTGTATGCGCGACCGTACTCGCTTTTGAATTTGAGTAGCCCTAAGAACTGTTTGTTGTCGCGATCATAGGTCAGTGTGCCCGCATCTCCTGAGGGAAAATCTGCGGGATCGTGGCCAAGTTTTGTCCAGTTTAGACAATCGGGGCTCACAACGGGGATGCGACCACCTGCACTTGTGAGGAAGCCCTTGTAACGGCGCTTGGAATCGCTGTCATCAGGATCGTAAACGATGTGCCAGAGGCGAAGGTTATCTGGCGTGGGGAAGAGGTTGTTATTGGTCGAGCCGGCAAAATTGACGAGGCCGAGGTTGGGTTTTTCCCAGTTGAGACCATCGGTGGAAACGGCGAGCGCCATTTCATTGCCATTTTGTTCATCCCGGCGGACTTCATAAGGCAGTTTGTACACACCTTCATCGGGTATCCACATCGGGGCAGACGCAAGCGCAATCATGGATCCATCTGATGGCCGATCCGCTTTGAGAATGGGATCGCTCTTCACCGGTCGATGCATGGTGCAATTGAGGTTATGGGTTTCCTGAACGATGAAGTCATCTAAAAAGAGTTGCTTTTGTCCGGGTTGAAGGCTTATGGGTAATGCCATGATGTTCTCTCCTGTTGGAGCGCAACACATTATTCCCTGGTTGTGATGGCCATTAGCTCCGAGATCGATTCTCGCGCCCAAGCCATTGCACCCTGCCCGATGGCCGCGCTAAGTTGCTGAACTGTACCTGAAAACCTACCCTGCCCATCCCTTCGCCCGGCGCTTTTTTCCGAGCAAATTCCCCTTGTCAGCCGCACCGGCGTTGCGGCGCGCCGCGGCCTTGTCCCTCTTCATCTCCGCCACGCTCTTGGTCCTGAGCCGAGCCGCCCCCTTCGTGCTCCTGGTACCGAGTTTCTCGGCACCCGCCAGACGCTTTTTGGCCCGAGCGATCTCGCGTTTGTACTGCGGCAGCCACGGTGCCTGACTGACCAGCATCTCGTCGACCAGCTGCCAGATCTCCGGCGGATCACAGACCGCGCCGACCAGTGGATCGAGCATAAAGGCCTGGCGCAGCAGTTCGATATCGCCGTGCACTGCTGCTTCCGTAGCCAGCCCCTGCACTGCGATCGACTGGTTGCACACAGCGGCGCAGCCCCGCGGCAGCGCCGTTAATTGCGGGATATTGATCCCATTCTTGTCGACATAGCCCGGCACCTCGACAATCGCTTCATCGGGCAAATTGGGCACCACCCCGTCGTTGCGCACATTGAAGTGGCCGCGGTAAACGCGCCCCGTCTCCAGCGCTTCGATGATCCACGAGCCGTGCTCATCCGAGCGCGTATCGTAGCTGAAGACCGGCGGATCGGCTTTGATCCAGTTGGGAAAATCGGTCTCGAACCAGTTGCGCCCCTCCGTACAGACCCGCAAATACCCCCCGGTCTCGCCGTTGATCCAGGTGTCCAGCGAGATCCAGCGGCGGATCTCGCGCAGGCGCTTGCGGTACCAGGGCACGTACTCGGAGAGATGGCCGTTCGACTCGGTGCTGTAATAGCCGAATCGGCGCAGCATATCGATCCGCACCTTCTCGGTCTGGCTGAAGCGCGGGTGCTGCTCAAAGCCCTCCAGCAGACGCCCGGTCCAGTCCTCGCCCTCGTACTGCACGCCGATGTACCAGGTCTGGTGATTGATACCGGAAGCGACGATATCGACATCCTTCTTTGCGACCTTTTTGTAGCCCCTGGAATCGGGCTTCTTGCCCTTGTTGACCAGTAGTTCGATCACCTGCGCGATCTGACCGTGCCCGCCCTGCACCCCATGGCACAGACCGACGGTCTCGACCCCACCGTATTCGAGAGCGGCCCAGGTATTCATCGCCATCGGATTGGCGTAGTTGAGGAAAAGCGCGGCGGCGGAGGCCACCTCGCGAATATCCTTGCAGAAGGCCAGCACCTGCGGGATATTGCGCTGCCCGTACATGATGCCGCCGGCGCAGAGCGTATCGCCGACGCACTGATCAACCCCGTATTTGAGCGGGATGTCGATATCGAAGGCGAAGGCGTCGAGTCCGCCGATCCGCGTGGTGTTGAGCACATAGTCGGCCCCCTCCAGGGCGCGGCGCCGATTGGTCGTGACCCTGAGGGTGGCGGGCAATCCATTGGCCTTGATATCG
>CAXFTV010000191.1:0-5596 GCA_964005845.1 uncultured bacterium | reverse complement strand
GACGCAACCATCGTTGCCATCTCGCGCATGGGGGACCTGGCACTCCAGGCCGCCGCCGCGCTGGACGAAGAAGGCGTCAGCGTCGAGATCGTCGACCCCCGCACCCTGGTGCCCCTGGACCAGGACACCATCCTGGCTTCAATTCGCAAAACCGGTCGCCTGATCGTCGTCGACGAGGACAATCCGCGCTGCAGCGTCGCCACTGACCTGGCCACCCTGGCGGCGACCCAGGCCATAGAATACCTTTGTGCTCCGGTCAAGCTGGTGACCTCGCCCCATACCCCGGTGCCCTTCAGCCCGGCTCTCGAAGACACTTATATCCCCACCCCGGAGCGCATTGCCGCGGCCGTCCGGGAGACCATGATGTATTAAAATGCATCTGGAGATCTAATATGGCATTCGAAGTGGTCATGCCCAAGTGGGGGCTCAGCATGCAGGAGGGCACCATCGTTCAGTGGCTCGTGGAGGAGGGCGCTACGATCGACAAAGACGAGCCCCTGCTGGAAGTTGAAACTGAGAAAATGGTCTCCGTAGTCGAAGCTCCGGCCTCGGGTGTCCTGGGCCGTATAGTACATGGGGCCGAAAGCACGGTGCCGGTCAGCCAGGTCATAGCCTGGATCACCGAGCCGGGGGAGGAAATTCCCGCGCCTCCGGAGGACGCCACCGCTATCGCAGCGCCGGTTGCCGCAGCCGAACCAGCAGCGCCCCTCAGCCAAGCGCCCCCCAATCCGGGCGGCGTCGTGCGCGCCGTGCCCGCCGCCCGCCATCTGGCCCGCAAGCAGGGTCTGGACCTGGCTGCGATCAGTGGCAGCGGCCCGGATGGAGTGATAACCAAAAGCGATGTGGAAGCAAGCGGAGGGGCGGCTCCCGCGCCCATCCAGAAAGTTTCCTTCTTCAGCGAAGGCCACCAGCTGGACGGCCTGCTCTACTCTCCCGAGGGACTCGCCGCCGGGGTCAAACGCCCAGCCGTGGTACTATGCACCGGTTTTACCTACCTCAAGAGTCTGGTCATGCCGGATATCGCTCGCGCCCTCAATGCCGCCGGTTATATAGCCCTGCTTTTCGACTACCGCGGTTTTGGCGCTAGCGCGGGACCCCGCCATCGCCTCATTCCCACGGAGCAGGTAAACGACGTGCGCGCTGCATTGACCTTTCTGGGCCATCAGCCGCAGGTGGACGGCGATCGCCTCGCCGTGCTCGGAGTGAGCCTGGGCGGCTCGAACGCCCTCGTCGCCGGCGCCCTCGACCAGCGGGTAGGGGCGGTGGTAGCCATCGAAGCAGTGGGCGACGGGCAGCGCTGGCTGCGCGGCCTGCGGCGCCACTGGGAGTGGCTGGAATTTAAACAGCGCCTGGATGAGGACCGCCTGCAACAGGTTCGCACGGGAACCTCCGCGCGCGTAGCCCCGCTCGACATCGTAGTGCCCGACCCCGATTCGCGCCAGTTCCTCGGAGCAGTTTACCGAGAGTATCCGGAAATGCAGTGCGAACTGCCGCTGGAAAGCGCTACGGCCCTGATAGAATTCCGCCCCGAAGATCTGGTCGAGCGCCTCGCCCCCCGCCCCGTGCTTTTTATCCACGGCGCCGCCGACCGCCAGGTCGCGGTCGACGAATCGCTCGCCCTTTTCGAGCGCTGCGGCGAACCGCGGCAGGTGGAGATCGTGCCCGGCATGGGACACTTCGACTGGGTCATGGCACACAGTCCCGGCTTTGCCCGGGTCATGGATTTGAGCCTCGACTTCCTAGGCGCACATCTGCCGGTCCAATGAGTTGCGTCGGCATCATTGCAAACCCGGCTTCGGGCAAAGATATCCGCCGGCTGGTGGCCCACGGCACCGTATTCGACAACGACGAGAAAGTCAATATAGTCCGACGCATGCTGCTGGGCCTCGATGCCGTCGGCGTCGAGCGCGCCCTGATCATGCCCGAATCCTATGGCATCGGCAACAGGGCCCTGGACGGCCTCGAGCTGCAACTCGAGGTCAGCCTCATGCCGCTGCAATTGAATTTTACCCAGGAAGACTCTACCCGCGCCGCCGCCCTGCTGGCGGCAGAAGGCGCCGGCGCCCTTGCGACTCTGGGCGGCGATGGCACTAACCGGGCCGTGGCCAAAACCTGCGGCGAGGTGCCCCTGATGCCCATTTCCACCGGTACCAACAATGCCTTTCCGACCATGATCGAAGGCACCATCGCCGGCCTTGCCGCCGGCCTGGTGGCGCGGGGGCTGGCCGGCGAAGCGGTACAAACAGCCCCGCGCCTAGATGTCTTCTACGGCGAAAATCGTGCCGCCCCGGACGATATCGCCCTGGTTGATGCGGCCTTCTACGACGAGCGTTTTGTCGCCTCGCGGGCCATCTGGGATGTCGGCCGCATCAAGGAAATCGTCTTGACACAGGTCCGCGCCGGAGCGATCGGCCTTTCGGCTATCGGTGCTTTTGCTTCCGCCAACGCCGCCGCCGGCCAGGGCCTCTATCTGCGGCTGGGGCCGGGGGGGCAGCAAATTCGTGCCCCTATTGCCCCCGGGCTCATCCAGTCCGTAAACCTGGCCGCACAGCGGCCGCTGGACCCCGGCGACGAGATAATAACCAGCTATGCCCAACCCTGCGTGCTGGCCTTTGACGGCGAACGCGAAACCGAGCTGCGCCCCGGAACCACGGTCCGCCTGCGCCTCAATCCCGCCGGCCCCCGGGTCATAGACCCAGCCGCAGCCATTCAAAACGCCGCCCAGGCCGGCGCATTTTTGGAGAAATTGACATGACGACCCGTGCAGCACCCCTCGAATATGCCCTCGGGACCCCAAAGAACCCCCTCCTCGCCCCCACCCCGCCACCCCATCTCTTGGAACGCCCGCTGGGCGAACTGGCCCGGGCCACTCGCCCAGCCCACCTGGGCAACCAGCACTCGCCCGTGCAGTGGGCAAAGAGCGACTGGGAACAATTGGCAGCCGAGCGCCGAGATATATTCGACATGGCGGCACTGCAAGCACAATTTGACTACGACGAATACCTGCGGGATGGATATGCCGTCCTCAGGGAGGTCATCTTGCCCGCCGCCATCGAGGAGTGGACGGCGGCCCTGCAATGCGGCCAGCAACTCAACGACGCCCTGCTGCTGTCGGACTGGTCTCTGATCGACTGGCGGGGCCTCGGCCGCCCGGAGCCGGAAAAATTCCTCAGTGAAAGCGAGATCCGGGCAGCGCTGGGCGGCAGCCAGAAAGTGCCGCAAGGCAACGACGAAGCGGGCGTAAAAACACTGCGCTTACACAGTGTTTTTGCCGAGTATTTTCCCGCCGGTCACATCCCCTTTATGATGAACCTGATGCTGCACCCGCAAATGCTCCAGCTACAGCGGCTGTGCCTTGCCTGTGAGGAAATCTATTTCGACCACAACCAGTTGCTGACGCGGCCCGCCGGCTATCCCGGCGGCGCCTGGCACAGCCACCAGATCGGCGCCGGCATGGACAACTGTGGGATCGCCAGCCTGGCCGCGTATAAGGCCCAGCCAAACGCAAATCTCACCCTCTGCTACCCACAGGGTTTCGCCGCCGACCAGGACGGCGGTCTGAAACTGATTCGGGGCAGCCATCTCTTCCGCGAACCGGCCCATTGCCGGGCCGCCACCGACGGCGAAATGGAGCAGGGCTGGCTGCGGGGGCGCGTGCATCCGATCAGCGGCGAGCCGCTGCGGATTGAACATCTCGAACTGCCGCCGGGCTCGATCGTTTGCTGCCTATCGCACGCCGCTCACGCCGTGGCCTCAAAATCCCCCGACAAAAAGACCCGTTGGTGCTCACTCTACTGCTACAAAAAAGCGGATGACCACAGCGGTCACGCCCAGCCACCCTCCTCGGTGCCCCCGGTCTGGGCCCTGAAAGCCCTGCGCGGCGAGTTGCCCCCCCTCCTCACCCAGTTGCTGCGGCCGAGCTACGACCTGCGTTTGACCGCCGGCCGCACCGAGGAGTTCCAGCCCTGACCCGGTCAAACGAGTCAATACCCCTATGGCCTTAACACCCGCACAATTAGCCCACTACCGCGAGCGCGGTTACACCCTTGGCGACTGCCTGCTAAAGGGCACAAAACTGGCCGAACTGCAGAGTCAGGTCGACGCCCTCATCGGTAATTTACCCACCGGCCAACGGCCGGAAAACATGCCTTCCGTACACTATGAAAATCCCTATTTCCGCGATTTGTTCCTGCGCCCCCCCTGGTGGACGTGGCGGCGCAGATTCTCGGCCCTGACATCGCCCTGTTTACCTCCTATATCATCAGCAAACGCCCGCAGGACGGGCTACCGGTGGAATGGCACCAGGACGCTGCCTATTTTCCAATCGAGCCCATGGAGACTTTCACCCTGTGGCTGGCGGTAGACGACTCCACTGCATTCAATGGCTGCATGCAGGTCCTGCCCGGAACCCACAGAGGACGCCAGATCATGGCCCACAACCTAGACCAGGAACGACGCACGACTCTGCCCCTCTCCATCGACCCGGATACCAGCGCAGCGGTCGATGTCGAACTCGAAGCGGGTGCCTTTTCGCTCCACGATGCCTTTTTGTGGCACGGCTCAAACCCGAATCGCTCCGACCGCCGCCGCTGTGGCATCACTATCAAATACGTTCCCACCTACGTCGAAATCGATCGCACTTTTGTCTCGCCCTCTGGTTTCGACTGGCGCGGCCTGCAACTCTTTCTGGCACGCGGTAAAAAGGGCAAGCACGAATATGCGAACCAGGTCTGAGACCATGCGCCACGATCGCCCCACTTAAAACTTTTAAACTTCAGGAAAAGGAAGAACGGCTCATGGCTTTCCTCTACCTTTCGCTGGCCGCCGACAAAAAAATCGCCTGTTATCGGATCGACCCCGGCAGTGGTGCCCTGGAATACCTGCACGATACCCCGGTCCCCGGCGAACCCAGCGTCCAGAACAACCACCCAGGGCGCGCCGTGCTCTATGTGGCGATGCGCTCGACCGGCCAGTTGCTCAGTTTCCGCGTCGACCCCGACAGTGGACGCCTGTCCCTGCTCCACACCATCGACACCGGCCTCGAAGACCCGGCCTATCTGCGCACCGATCGGGAGGGCAACTTCCTCCTGACCCCCTACTACATTTCGGCCAAAGTCACGGTTTATCCAATTGCCCCGGACGGCGCCGCACGCGAACCGGCCAGTGCCGTGGTGGAAACCGACCTGCACGCCCACGGAATGGAGATCTCCCCCGATAATCGTTTCGTTTTTGTGCCCCATACTTGCCCTGGCAATGCCGTATGGCAATTCGAGCTGCGCCGAGGTCAGCTCGTGCCCAACCGCATGCCAAAAGTAACTTTTGCCGAAGATCTCGGGCCCCGCCATCTCCACTTCCATCCAGAGGGACACGTCCTCTACGCCGACAACGAACAGGGCAACAGCGTCACTACCTTCCGCTTCGACGCGGAGCGGGGCACCCTCCGGCCCGAGCAGACCCTGTCCACCCTGCCGCCGGGCTACGGCGAGGGCGCCGCCTGCGCGCGCCTGGAATTGCACCCATCCGGACGCTTCCTCTACGCCGCCAACCGCGGCCACGACAGCCTGGCCGGATTTGCCGTCCACCCGACCACCGGCTT
>CAXFTV010000190.1:0-11863 GCA_964005845.1 uncultured bacterium | reverse complement strand
TTCAGTGCGCAGGATTTCCGTCCAGCCCTTTCATGGGCCCACGGTGGTTCGGGTGGAATTGCAAGTTGCGGGAGAAACGCGAAGAGCACTGACGGTGACGGTGGATACCCGTTTCTTTAAAGAAGTTCTGGTGACGACTCGCGGCATTCGTCGCGGCGAAGACTTCAGGGCGGATATGTTTGAGTTGATCGGGCGGGATATCACGGCGGAAAAGGACGGTTATTTCACCGATTTTGAAGCATTGGCCGGGTTGCAGGCGAAACGACCTCTGGGATTTGATCGCATACTAACGCACCGCTATGTCGAAAAGGTGCCAGTGGTACATAGAGGGGATGAGGTTCAGCTTGTAGTGGTGACTGGAAATATGCGAATTTCAACCCTCGGAATCGCTTTGCAGGATGGCGGTTTGGGAACCCGAATTAGAGTTCGCAACGTGGACTCGGGAAAGATATTGCAAGGCGAAGTCGTGGATAGCACAACTTTGAAAGTGACTTTATAGGTGCAAAAAAAAACGAAGACTAAGAGTAGAAAATGGAGAAGTTGACGAAAAAAATCTTCGCTGTTGCAACAGGTATGCTGCTACTGATAGTTCCAGTTGAGCTCATGGCCCAGACTGGTTCGTTGTTTTCAGATCCCAAGGCCGACGGTATTGGAGATGCTCTGACCGTGATAATACAGGAAAGTGCCTCGGCCACCAATCGCACTGAGACGGCAACGGAAAAATTGAATCAAACTGATATTGGCAGCACCATTACCCAGGGGGCGGGAAATCTTCTGGACTTTATTCCCCTCCACTCGCTGCAGAGCAATGTGTCGAACAGTTATGATGGGCGAGGACAAACTTCGCGTAGTGCTAAACTGGTTGCTCGCATGACGGTCACAGTAGTTGGCAAGAAAGCCAATGGCGACCTGCTCGTCGAAGGGATTCGCACTTTGAAGATCAATGGTGAAACCGAGGCCATTCACCTGAGCGGTTCGGTGAATCCGGCTCTGGTGACGCGACAGAATACCATCCTCTCGTCAAATATCGGAGATCTGCACATCGAGTACACCGGCAAGGGCACTATTTCGCAGGGAGCGCGGCCCGGGATCCTGGTGCGGTTTTTAAACTGGATTTTCTGAAATATGCCGAGATTTGACAAAAGTGAAGGACTTGGACTCTTGGGGTTGTTGCTCTTGAGCTGGACTGTTTTGAGCAGTCCGCTTGCAGCTTCCAGTCCTGTGCGCCTCAAAGATCTGGCCAAGGTCCAAATGGGACAGGAGATGCAGCTTTATGGTGTCGGGCTGCTTGTAGGACTGGAGGGGACCGGAGACGGTCGGCGGTCGGAATTTACTTTCCAGATGATGGCCAATATGATGCAGCGCATGAAAGTGACGGTAACGCCCGCCCAGGTACGGGTCCGCAATGTAGCAGCCGTTGGGGTTACTGCCACCCTTTCGCCTTTCGATCGCCAGGGCAGCAGGATGGATGTACAGGTGGCCTCGCTCGGGGATGCAAGCTCGCTCCAGGGGGGAACCCTATTGCGTACTTCTTTGGCTGGCCCAGACAACAAAGTCTATGTCACCGCTTCGGGACCTACCTCCATAGGTGGATTTAATATAGGCGGAGGGGCACCTGGTTCGGTGCGCAAAAATCACACAGTGGTCGGTTATGTGCCCAATGGGGGAATGGTAATCGAAGAAATCGAAAAGTTGGAAGATGTAGATCGGGATCTCACCCTGATGCTCTATGAGGCCGATTGGACGACAGCTACGCGTGCAGCTTTTGCAATCGACAGCTATTTTGGCGAGCCCTATTTGGCTGCGGCAGTGGATCCGAGCACAATCGTGATTTCGGTCTCTCCAGAGCGCAATGTGCCCCGCCATTTGGCGGAGTTTATTGCCGCTATCGAAAAGATAAAAGTGGTGCCCGATCTGCCCGCCCGAGTAGTCGTCAATGAGCGGACGGGTACGGTTATCATCGGCGACCACGTCTCGGTATCGGCAGTAGCGCTGGCCCACGGTAGTTTGAAACTGAAAATCCCGGGTGAAGCGCAGGGGGATCTATTCGGTGGTGGGGCCGAAGTGGAGGAAGAGCCCGACCATTTGCATCCGATCATCAGTTCCTTCAATATGGGGGCAATGCCGACGGTGCGAGAACTGGTGCGCAGTTTGAACGCCCTGGGCGTTACGCCACGCGATTTGATTTCAATTCTTCAGGGGCTCAAGACCGCAGGGGCCCTGCGGGCTGAGCTGATAATTCAGTGAGTGGAGAGCAATGGATTTTGGCAATCTAATTAATAAGCCGGAAGCTTTAAAACAGGATCTGGATGTTAAGCGCGTGCAGGCCACTGCGAGAATGAGCCTGCATGGGGCTACCAGAGAGGAAAAAAAGGCGGCATTGAGGAAAGCCTCCAAGGAATTCGAGGCCATATTTATCTATCAGATGATTTCCGCTATGCGCAAAACCGTCAATCATGGTGGAGTGATAAAAAAAAGCCAGGGTGAAAAAATTTTTGAGGGCATGCTCGACGAAGAGTGGGGGAAGAAACTTACGACGCAAAACCATCACAACGGCCTGGGAGAATTGCTCTACCGTCAGATGAGTCGCAATTTGGGACTTGAAGAAGAAAAATTTCCCACCCGGGATGAGAAGGGGTTTATGGAACTGATCGGGACGGAATCTTCTACGCGGGCACTGCCCCCGAACGAGTCGCCATTCATGGATCTCAACCGACCTGACGCCCAATTTCTGCGTTTGCGTCTACATGGTGCAACGGAAAAAACTAACAATGAATGATCTGCTAGTTGTAAAATTGATTGAAACAATAAATGCTGAAATTCGTCTGTTCCACGACCTTTTGAATTTGCTCAGAGAGGAACAGGCTGCTATTGTCGCTGATGATCTGGATGGCATCGATGCCAGCGTGGTACAACAGCGCCGCCTAGCCGCCGAAGCACAGCTATTGGAAGCCGAGCGAATTCAGGTGGTGGAGGAGCTTTCCAACTGGCTCAATATGGACCCTGGAAACAGAAACCTGGGCCGCTTGATAGGATTGCTGGAAAGCGAACGAGGTGAGGAGTTGGCACACATGCGCCAGACCCTTCTGGACCTCAATCAAAAAATTCGTGCTACCAACGAAAATAATGCTTTTCTCGTGCGCCAGTCCATGCGCTATACAGAGCGCTGCCTTGAGATTCTCAGCGGTCAACCGGCGGGACAAAATGTCTATGGCCAGTTTGGCAAGGCGCGCAAAAGCAATCTCAGATCCGTCCTCAATCGGACGGCCTGAAAAAAGGGATAATTGCGGTGAATTCCCCCATAAGCCACGGTCTGGAGATCGGTCGTCGCGCCCTGCGGGCGCAACAGGCGGCACTAAGCGCGACCAGCCAGAATATTGCCAATGCCAATACGCCCGGTTTTTCCAGACGCCAGGCCAATTTGGAAAGTGCCGCGTCCGGTGTTCCAGGTGGGATTGGCAGTGGTGTCGATGTTGCCAGCATCGTGCGCAAGCGCAGTCGTTTTCTAGACGCGCAGGTGCGGGTCGAGCAGCAGGTGCTGGGACGCTGGGAAGCACTGGAAGAGGCGATGGGAAGTGTCGAGGTGGTTTTTAACGATCTGGCGGGCGCGGGGTCAAGTGAAGCTGGAACGGTTTTCAACGAGACCTCCGGAGTCGGGTTGAGCGGCTCGCTGAGCCGTTTTTGGAACGCCTGGCAGGATCTGGCCAATGTGCCCGAGAGTGGTGCGGCGCGGGCGGTAATTCGGCAGGAGGCCGTATTTCTCGCCAATATCCTGCACCAGTACAACACCCAGCTGCGCGACACCCAGGTAGAACTGGACAGGTCCCTGATGGATGAGGTAGATCAAATTAATGGAATTATTGATCAACTAGCTGCTATAAACACAGAGATTCCGAGCTCAAAATTTGAAGGTGGCAATGCCGCAGAATTGGAAGATCGGCGCGATCAGTTGATCGAGCAGTTATCGCGCAAGGTAGATATTTCAGTAGTGGAAAGGGACAATGGCCAGGTCTCGGTGATGCTCAGCGGGCACAACCTTGTAGAGATCGATAGAGCAGTTCATCTGCGGATGCGCCATTTTAGCCAGAACGGATTATCTGCGGCAAGAGTTTTTTTTGCGGATGATGGCAGCCCGGCAGCTGTCCGTGAAGGTCGTTTGCAGGGATTGATGGAAGCACGCGATGAGGTAATCCCGGATCTGATCGTTCGTTTAGACCAGCTGGCAAAGGGGATGGTTGAGGAGGTAAATCTGGTACATCGTGGTGGTTTTGGTGCCGATGGTAGTTCAAGGGTTGATTTTTTTGATGCCGGAAAAACCAGTGCTGGCGATATTGCAGTGGATGAATCCATTTTGCAGGATCTCGACAATATCGCAGCTTCGGCCGACGGCAACATGGGCGACAACGGTACGGCGCTGGCGATTAGTGCCTTGCGCGACAAGCGAATGCTTGATGGCAATTCAACCACTGCTGAAAGTTTTTATAACGAATTGCTGGGAGAGGTCGGAGCCCGCAGCAAAGAAGCGCAGACCATGGCCGAAAATCATCGTCTTTTCGATTCTCAATTAGAAAATCGGCGCCAGAGTGTGCAGGGAGTATCGCTGAACGAGGAAGCCACCCAGCTAATTCTTTTTCAGCGGGCCTACCAAGCTGCGGCGCGCACGGTGTCGATCGTCGACAATCTTCTGGAAGTTACTATTAATTTGTAATTGAGAAATAGTGATGGACAGAAAATGAGCCTCTAAGTATATTTGCACCGATTTGCAGCGGGAGATAGGCCTCTATGCGAGTGACTACAAAAATGGCAGTGGGAACCTTGGTCAATAATCTTGACCGCTCCTACGAAAGGATTGCCCGTTTTCAAACCGAATTGTCTTCGGGGACCCGGCTGAACAATATTTCTGATGATCCCGCCGCAGTTGAACGGTCTTTGGCTTTGCGGGGTGAACTACGTCAGATTGAGCAGTTTCAAAAGAACAACGACGATGGAAAAGGTTGGCTGGAAATTTCTGAAGCTACCCTCAACGAACTTCAAACTCTCTTTACAGAGACGCGAGGTCTGGCCGTGCAGGGTGCTTCCAGCACTTATAACGATAGCCAGCGAGATGCTCTAAGCGATCAAGTTAATCAATTTCTTGAGCATGTGATTAGTTTGAGCGAATCGCGCTACCGGGGGCGATACATTTTTTCCGGAACGCAGACTGATGCCCCACCATTTAATGCTCAACGAGACAGTAACGGTGATATTCAATCGGTAGCAGAGAATGGCGATATTAATGGTAATATCGATCGTGCTATTGCCGAGGGAACAACCATCCAAATCAATGTTTCGGGAGGGGGAGTTTTTGATGGGCCCAAAGGAGCATTCAATACCCTTATAAAATTGCGCGACTCCCTTCGTGCCAATGATCTTGATTCCGTACGAATTGTTATCTCAGATCTTTCTGATATGCAGGAGAATATTTCATCGGTCCGTGGACTTGTAGGCGCACGAGTCAATAGAATGGAAATGACCTATAACTTGCTTGATCGCGTGTCGGTGGAAATGACTTCCATACTCTCCGAGGATGAAGATGTGGACTTAGCTTCTACCATTGTTAATTTGCGTCAGGAAGAAGATGTATTTCAAGCCGCACTAGCGTCCGGTAATATGGTGATTCCCCAATCCCTTATGGATTTCATAGGTTGAGTTCTCCCCTTAATTTTATCTGCTTTCAAAAATTGAGCAGGAGATGGCTATGGATAAAACTGAAAAGGTAAAATTTAGAAATATCAATTTTGGCGAAATGAGTGTTGAGCGTGAATCCCTTATTATTTTTAATAATGGATTGCCAGGTTTTGAGCGCTTCAAAGAATTTGGGTTGGTTGCTGTGGAAGAGGAAGATCCTTTTTTGCGATTGCTTTCTATCCAAGAGCCAAGCCTAGGTTTCGTGATCGTCAATCCTATGCTGGTTTGGAATGACTACGATCCGGATATTGGCCAGGATGACCTAGAAGGTTTGGAGATTAAAAGGGTCGAAGATCTAGAAGTATATTGTATTGTTACCTTGAGCCGGGTTCCGGATGAGGTTTCGGTCAATTTGAAAGGGCCGATTTGCATCAATGCCAAGAACAAAAAGGCCAAGCAAATGATTCTGGTTGATGACCGCTATCAAACCAAACACAACATCCTGGAAGCTTCCCAGGCAACTTAGTAGATTTATTATCCTCCGCACCTTGACGTTGGGTAATAACCGAAAACCCCATCTTGGGATTTGTCAAGCTATTAATGAATTTCTTAACTGTCCAAATTGAAGTGGCAGTTTCAAATCAGGGAAGATTAGCATGCTTGTATTAACGCGAAAAAGTGGTGAGAGTATTGTTGTAGGTAGCGATATTCGCATAACCGTATTGGAAATACAAGGTCGCCAGATTCGCTTAGGCATTGATGCACCCGTTGAAATTTCTGTACACCGCGGCGAAGTTTACGGGCGCATAAGTGCAGAAAACGAGCTCGCTGCCACTGGTGACCAGAAAGAATTGCAGGAACTTAGCCAGGTATTACAAAAGGCAAAAAAGTAGGTTTTTTTAGGCTTAAAAGATAATTACACTTCCCCTACTTGGGCATTCTATTTTGAGTTTTTACTCAGGATTCCAGGGTGCTTAATCTTATTTTCTATTCTTCGTAAGATTGAAGTATATTTCAATGCCGAATACACCTGAAAGGTTTGTTTCACTAGACACAAAAAAAAATTCTAGGGATACTGCTCTCCCTTTGGTCAGTATTGTAATGCCTGTTTTCAACAATGCTGAGTTTACTGAAAAATGTCTTTATTCTCTGGTCGAAAATACAGAAGACCAACCGGATTATGAGCTTGTTGTGGTGGATAACGGTTCAACCGATTGGACTCGCTATTTACTGCATGCCTTTGAGGGTGATCTTCGGGTGTTAAACAACGATGAGAACCTGGGTTTTGGTCGAGCTTGTAATCAGGGGGCGGCAATCTGTCGCAGTCGATATCTGGTTTTTTTAAAAAATGATACCCTCTTGCGCCCTGGTTGGTTACAGGCCCTTGTTGATTTGGCTGACAGCGACCCAAAAATAGGCGTTGTCGGGGCTAAGTTGATCCATCCCGACAGTGGCAAAGTTCAGCAAGCTGGGTTGGAGTTGAGAGATGGCATCCCCGATCACGCTTTTCGTGGACTGAACTCCGATGATCCGCGGGTTAGCCAAGTGCGTGATTTGGACATGGTAACTGGAGCATGTCTTTTAATCAGTAGGAGCTTATTCGACGAATTAGGGGGGTTTGATACAAACTACATAAATGGGATTGAAGATGCGGATTTATGTCTACAGGTTCGATATAAGGGATATCGGGTGGTCTACTGCCCGGCCAGTGAAGTAGAGCACTGCGAAGGTGTTACCGAGGGCTGTTTTGAACGCGAAAAAGGAAATAATCAGCGTTTCGTTGATAAGTGGGAGGCACACTTCAACGCTGGCCGTTTAGTGATTCCTAGCGGAGTGGAAGAAGAATTGCAGGTTGATCGGAGTTTTGAGTGTCAAGCGAATGGTGAGTTGCAAAGAGTCAATGTAACTAAATCAGAAATGACCAATAGAGACGGCCCAGATCAGGTTCTCAAGAAAACCGAACTTACAAAGACTGGAGAAGGGATCACGGTTATCTTTAACTGTGAAGCTGGGAAAGAACTAAGTGTTGGGATGCTGTCTACTCCTGGATACAACATTGAACTGCGGAATGTACATTTGACGGGTAGTCAAGGTCTGGGAGAGCAGTTAGAGGAGGTTCGGCAAGAAAGTTCTGGTGAATTTTTAGTTTTCTTGTCCACCGCCGATGAAACCCAGGTGCAAATAGTGCAAAAAATTTTGTCCCACATACGTCGTGAGGCGAATATTGGAGTCATCGTTCCCTGTCTACAGCCACAGGCAGTGTGCGAGGCTGACGCTTTAGTAGATGTGGAAAGCGCCATGCCTCAGTGTTCGGTTGTGCGTCGGGCGGCGCTGGAAAGCATCGGTGGATTTGAGTCAAGTTTCCGTAGCTTGGCCGTGCTGGACGAGGTGGCACGGGGTTGTCGGCGCCATGGGTGGCGGGTAGTCTGCGCTCAGGATTGCTTACTACATCATGAAACTGGCTTTCCTGTAGGTGATCAGTTGCTTACCCTTAGGGAACGGCAGGCTATACGGTCTTTAGATGAGGGAGATCATTTCAAGGGTAGTGGTGATACCGATGCGGCTTTGGACTCCTATAGGAAAGGTTTGGCGGCCAAAGATGATTTTGTAGAAATAATCATGGTTTTGGGAGCTTTACTATTGGAGTGCGGTCGTGGATTCGAGGCCAAAGAGGTAATCAAGCGGCTGGTTGATATTGATAGTGAATCTGTCCTAGGGCACAATTACCTTGGTTTAGTGCAATACCAGACTAAAGATTGGGAGGGAGCAAAAAATAGCTTTGCACGGGCCTTGTTATTAGACCCAACCAATGTTGAATCCTTGGTCAATCTGGGTGTTTTGGAGTGGGAGTCGGGTAATCCCGAAAAGGGTATCGCCTCCCTGGAGCAAGCCGCCACCCTTGATCCCGGTAACCGTAAGGTCATTATGAATATCGCTATGCTCCAAGCCAAGACCGGAAATAGTTCATCTGCAATTCGTCTGTTGCGGGATTATACAACCACAGATCCAACTGACATTGAAGTTTGGGTGCTTCTTGGATCTATTTTTTTTCAGGCGGGAGAGTTGCACCATGCGCGGCAAATTGTCATGAAAGTTCTTGAGGTCCAACCTAAGAATTTAATTGCCAGAGCTATTTTGGAGAAGGTTGGTGGGGAAAAAGAAAAATAGGAAATATCAGCGCTCACCTAAACGTCGTACTCCTAACCTCTCTCTCTGTATGATAGCCTTGGATGAGGCACAGTTTCTGGACGGTTGTCTTCAGAGCATCAAAGGATTGGTAGACCAGATTATAGTGGTTGATACCGGTTCCGTGGATCAGACTATAGAGGTTGCCAAGCGCCATGGGGCCAAAGTGCTGCATCAGCGCTGGGAAAACGATTTTTCATCAGCGCGCAACAAAGCTTTAAATGCTGCTACTGGACGGTGGATTTTGGTCCTTGATTGTGATGAGGTATTGGCCCGTCCAGACCACGTGCATATTCAGGCTTTGATTAGGCAAAGTGAAATAGATGCCTATCGGTTGACTACGCGGAATTATACCAATTTGAATAATCAGGCTGGTTGGACTGTAAATGACGGTGAATATTCGGAAGGCAAGTCCTATGCAGGTTGGTTTCCCACTACCAAAATTAGGTTGTGGCGCAATAAACCGGGAATCCGTTTTACTGGTAAGGTCCACGAACTTGTTGAAGATTCTATTCTTGCACAAAATGGTAATATCGGCGACTGCATTGTGCCCGTCCATCATTATGGCCATACCGAAAAAGAGCAGAGAAAGGATCGATACTTAGAAGCCGGTGAGTTGAAGGTTCACGAAAATCCAACTGATCTCACTGCCATGTATGAGCTAGCCATAGCGTATCGCAATACTGGTCGCCTGACAGAGGCTCGAAAGCATATTGAACGTGTGGTTGTTCAATTGAGCAAGCCCAATGTTGATCCCCCCTTTTATCTGCAGAATGAATTTGTACTTTTGGTCAGGGCTGATATTCTGAATCGCTTGGGGCTTGTAGATGATGCTCTGAAATCCTACCAGGAGGTTTTGGCGCAATTTCCAAACTCTTACCAAGCTCTCAATAACATGGGTACTATCTTGGAGGGCAAGGGGGCTTTAGATGAGGCACTTAAGTGTTATCAGCAGGGTTTAGAGCATGTACCCAAAAACAAACTTCTGATGGAAAACTTGGAACGTTTGCAAGCATTGGGTGGCACCTCGGGACGACTTTCTTTGTGTATGATCGTGCGCGATGAAGAGGAATGCCTAGGGCGCTGTCTGGAGAGTGTGCAGGAACTTGTTGATGAGATCATAGTAGTCGATACTGGTTCGGTTGATCGAACTGTGGAAATTGCCAAAGGTTTTGGTGCTAAGGTTGGTTACTTTGATTGGTGCGATGATTTCGCTGCGGCGCGCAATACCTCCTTGGAACTTGCTACGGGTGATTGGATACTTTGGTTGGATGCTGACGATATACTGCCAGCGGAGAGTCATTCCAGGATACGCCGACTGCTTGCGAGGGGAAACGACAAGGGCTATTTTTTCGTCCTAGATGATCAGGGGTATGAAAATGTATCCTGTCTGCAGATGCGGCTCTTTCCCAATCTACCTGGGGTGCAATTTGAACTCCCCATTCACGAACAGGTTACGCCTTCACTGGCCGAGCTCAAGGTTAAGATGGAAGCCACTGATATCAGAGTGGTTCACACCGGCTATACTACGCCCGAAGTTGTCGCGGCTAAAAAAGAGCGCTATCTGAGCATCATGGAAAGGTGGCTGGAAAAGCATCCGGATAACTATAATGTGCGCTCCCACGTAGCGTTTACTTACCATACTAGCGAGCGGGATGACGAGGCGATTGCGGCCTATCGTATAATTGTCGAAGACTCTACCTGTTTGCAGGATGGCAATTTCGTGGTTTATGCCACAGCATTGCTATTCCTCGGTCGCGCCTTTTTAAAGAAAGGGGACTATCCCAAGTCCCTGGCTTACATTGAGCAAGCCGCACAGGTGGATCCAGATTATATTCTTACGAAACTTTCGCTGGCTGAGGTACACCTGCGTTCCGGAAATTTTGAGATGGCGTTGAAAAATGCATGTTCAGTAGTGGATGGTGGCCGACAGCTGACTTTTTTTCCCATTGACTACAATGAGGTGCTGTACTCGGCTCATATGCTGGCCGGCGAAGCCTATCAAAGCCTGGGTGATATGGAGGCCGCTGAGTGCAGTTTTCGGCAGGCAGCCGAGGTGCCAATTGTTCGACGTAGCGAGGCTTTGGGTGCCCTTTCAGATTTGTTCAAAAATCAGGGAAAGACGCAAGCGGCCCTCAAGGTTCTCAAGCAAGCACTAAAACTGGATCCAGAAAATATACAACACTTTTTTAATTGTGGGGTGATTAACCTTGGGGAAAGGAAGTTTACTCAAGCAGCAAATTCATTTGAAGAAGTACTCGCTCGTATGCCTGGCTATGTACCAGCACTTCTGAATCTGGGGTATATAGCTAAAATTTCAGGTCGCCTTGAAGAAGCAGAGGAAATTTACCAGGGAATCATCCAACAAAACTCCGAAGATACAGAGGCCAGAGCCAATCTCGGACACCTTTACCTTGAACAAGAACGGTATGAGGAGGCTCGGGGGCTCTTCCGTCAGATTCGGGATCGAAATAGTAGTCTGTTAGATATTAATTTGGGGATGCTGGTTACCTTGGCGCAGCAAAAGGAGTGGACCATTTTCGCTGATCTGGCGCAAGAAGTTTTAGTTTTGTTCCCAGAAATGGAGCGCAACCAAGGTGATTTGAAAAATACGGATCAGGCAGCCAGGACATTGACAATTTTGGGTGCGTTGCTGGTGCGTAGGCGCTTACACAAATGCGCTGAGCTGGCTTTTTCTGCGGCTGTTTTTTTAGATGGGAATTGTTTTGAAGCACGCCGTTGCCTGGGGGAAATATACATGATGATGGGGGCCTACTGGAAAGCTATCGCTCAGTACGAAGCCCTACTTCTGGCTAACTCTAAGGAAAAAGAGGCATATCAGCATCTGGGCGATTGTTATCGGCAGTTGGGGGTTGAGGACGCTGCTGCACTAGCCTATGCCCAGGTGTGCGTAAAAACCTAAAGTCGAATTCCTAAGTACACGACAGTAAAAGTTGACAGTAGAGCTGTCCTTCTTTCCATCGGTCATTTGCGTTGTGTATAGCCTGTG
>CAXFTV010000189.1:0-2515 GCA_964005845.1 uncultured bacterium | reverse complement strand
GCCTGGCTCCCAGCGGCCGGATGGGCATTTTTTCCGGCGCCCGATACGCCACCTCCAGATGCGGGGTTTCGAGCCGCACATGTCCCTGGTAACGCGATTCCATCAGCGCATCCAGCGCCCCCGACACCAGCAGGGTGCGCTCTACCGGGTACTGCGGCTGGCCGCTGAGAAACATCGCCTGAATATTCAGACTCAGGTAGCTGAAATGCGGATGGGGCGGGCCAAAGGCGTACAAGGTCGTCGCTTCTATCGCCGCGCCAACCCGGCCGGCATAGGCCCATGCGCTGGTAAAGCCGTTGAGTTGCACTACCGCTGCTTTAAAGCCATCCCGGTATTCCAGGAGAAAAACCGCCGGCTCCCGGCACAGATCTTCCATGCGGCCCTCGGGGCGCTCCCCGGTTGCGGCCGCGGCCTCCGCCAGTTCGCGCGACCACAGTCCATCGGCGGCGGCCTGCCATACGGCGTCCCCTTCCAGGCACTGCACCGCCGCGATGCCCCGCTCGCCCCCCCGGCGTCGTTCGACCATGGCCTGCAGGGCCTCGAAGCTGTGATAGCCATAGGACTCGATGCCCCCGAAGCCGAGCAGCACAGCTTCTTCGAGCGGCGCGTCCAGCTCGTGCTCGAGCCAGGGATCGCGCCACATCAAGGGAACGGAGGAACCCGCCATAAAGGGAATCTCCAGCGCCCGGGCCCGCTCGTACATCCATTTGGCGTCGCTCCAATTATAGGACAGGTGCTTATCGCTGAACACCGGCACGGAGCGCCCCGAACTGGCCATGACCCCGCTGATCTGCTCAAAAAAGAAACGCCGCGGATACAGGTACTGGCCCTTTTCGTTGGTGGCGTAGTCGCCGTGTTCGCCGATTGAAATAACCCCATCCACGGCCAGTTCGTCGCCGCCCAGACACAGGGCCTGGGAGATGCTCTGATAGACGGGTATGCGGTATTTCTCCGAGACCTTCAGGCCGATATCGTTGGCGGGGATCTGATCCAGATACATAGACACAATATCCACCTGCGGCGCCATCAGCCCGTCGTCGGTGGGAAAGCCTTTGATGAACTTGCCGACAATTACATCGGCGTGGGCCGGAACCCGGTATTCGGTGATGATCGCCGCAATTTTTTTGCGTTCTCTCACATTGCACCTTCCTTGCCGATTACTATAGTATAAAGGCCCTTTTTGAATTCTGGGTCAAGCTGGAATGAACGCCCCAGAGCCCTTCCCGATGCCCGTCTGTGGGCCCGCCTCGGGCGCCCTCAGGAGATGGCCGAGGTAGCCACCCCGATGTGGCGGTATATGCCGTCTCCATCGACCTTTACCGTGCCGTCGCCAGCGCCGTAAAGATTGCCCAGGTCGCGCGCCGAATAATAAAGCAGATAGCGATCTTTGTCGTCGATGACGCAAGGCGTCGAGGTGTAGCGCCCATCGAAGTGATCGGGATCGCGAGTGGCTGCAAAGGCGGGGCGCTCGAAATGGTTTGTCCAGTGCAACCCATCGGCCGAGGTCGAGGCGTAGATCTCGAAAATACCGCCATCCACGTGACAGCCGTACCACATGGTGTAAACCCCGTTTTTTTCCACTACGTGCGGATAGACGATGCTCCTGTGCGTCTCATTGGCGACAACCGCCGGTTCGTCATCGCGGCTCCAGTGCAATCCGTCTGGCGATGTAAAACGGTAGATAAAGCGGGCCATGGCGCGAAAATCGTCATCCGCCGCCGGCGCCGAATTCATCCACATGCGGTAGCGCCCGGGCCCGTCTTTGAGGACGCAGGGGCCGCGGCCGCTCGGGTAGAGCGGCTCGGGGGGGATCTGCCAGCGCCGTCCGTCCGGACTGGTGGCATAGCCGAGCAGTTGCTGGAGGAGGGGCCTATCTGCGCTGCCGCGCCGCTGGCTCATGATGAACCACATCTTGAACCTATCTTCTTCTTCATCAAAGAGAACGTGCGGCGTCTGCCAGGCCTGAGCGACGGGCGTATCGCCGGTGCGCAGGATCGGATTGTCGGGAAATGGGGTCCAGTGCAAGCCATCCGCCGATTCGGCGTAGCCCAGATCCATATCGCCGGTGCGGGTGGCGCTGCTATTGCCCAGATACCACATCCTGTACAGGCCGTCGACGCAGACCACCGTGGGATTGTAGAGAGTCACGCGGCACCACGTCTGCGCGCTCGTCATGGCCGAGAAAACGGGTTGGGAAGAGCGCTGCCAAAGGCGTTCGTGAAGAAATTTTTCCGTCATTTCACCATGCTCCATTTTCTCCTCGTCGCACAAAAAATAAAACTGCATTCAGTCGTTGGCGCAGGCGGCAAGCCCTGGCCCTGAAATTTTCCGGAATACCTGCCAGAAAAAATTATAAAGGATTTTGGGGACATGCAAGATCGAGCCGGAGCTCCAGGTTGGACGCACAAAGATTTCATTTGCTTGCCGGCCTGAAGCCAAAGAACAGCGCCATGCTCAGGCCACTGGCAACGCGCGATGCGCAAGCCAGACCAAAGGCGGCGGCGTAGCCGTAGTC
>CAXFTV010000188.1:0-11104 GCA_964005845.1 uncultured bacterium | reverse complement strand
GCCCGTGCGATTGGTCCCCTGGTCAAGTACTACCGCGCCAGCGGCTACGGCCCCGCCCTCGAACTGGCCATCGCACTCAAGGAAAAGGCCCTCGCCGAGGTCTTTGCAGAAGACGGTTCCTACGATGCGGAGGTTTTTGGCACCCATGCCCATTCCACGACCTGCACTTTGTCCTCTCTGGCGCAGCTGGCCGATCTGAGCGGCGATGCCGCCCTTTTGCAGCGGGTAAAGGCCTTTTTCGACAGGGGCCTGTGGGAGATGCGCGACGAACTGGGCTGGTCCGTCGAGAATACCCGCCCTGCGGACGAGCGTTCGGACGAGGGCGAGATGAACAACACCGGCGATATCCTGGAAACCGCCCTGATCCTGGGCCGTTGGGGATATAGCGAGTACTATCACGATGCCGAGCGCATTCTGCGCTGCCATATGCTGCCGGCGCAGCTGCGGGATATCTCGTTCGTGCGCGAGCCGGACAATCCCGAGGGCATCGATCGGTTGACGAACGTGGCCGCGCGCGTGCGCGGGTGCTTTGGCTTTCCCGCGCCCTACGGCCACCAGCCCATCGGCAACCAGCGGATTCGTTTCAACACCGATGTGGTGGGTGGCACCGTGGGGTCGCTGTGCGAGGCCCTCAGGGAAGTCGTGCGCTTTGAAAAGAGCGGTCACTGGGTCAACTTGCTTTTCGACCGCGAAACGCCTTTTGTCAAAATCGAATCGCCCTACACCCATCCGGCCCTGCGCATCTGGGTGAAAAAACCGGCACCGCTCTTCGTGCGCATCCCGCCCTGGGTAGACCGCAGCGCCCTGCAGGTGGTGGGGCTGGAAAAAGCACCGCGCTGCGCCAAGGGCTATCTCGTTATTGCCGAACCACCGGTAAACCGGCCCATCGAAATCGAGTTTCCACTGGTGCTGCAGGAAATCGCGCTCGAACACCAGGCGCGCACCATCCGCACGCGTCTGCGCGGCGATGCGGTCGAGGCCATGGAAAACTTTGGCGCCGATCTGACCTTCTTCGACCCGCTCTAGCGAAAAGTCGTCCTGGACTTGCAAAGGAGATGTAGCAATGATTGAGTTTTTGAGTGCGTATTATACCTGGCTGAAAATCGCCCATCTGATCGCGGTCACCGCGTGGATGGTGGGGCTGCTCTACCTGCCGCGGCTCTACGCCTACCACGCCGGGGTAGAGCCCGGATCCGGGGAGGACGAAATTTTCAAGATCATGGAGTATCGCCTGTTGCTCCTGCTGATGAATCCAGCCATGCTCGCAGTCTTCGTCATCGGCATTCTGCTGATCATCGTTACCGGCGCCGGCGGTCCTGGCAGTGGTGGCTGGATGCATGCCAAACTGGTGCTCACCCTGATTATGGGAGGTCTTCAGGGCATGCTGTCCAGGATCCGCCGCACCTTCGCGCGTGGCGAAAATACCCGCAGTGCGGCTTTTTACCGGGGTTTGCACTGGGTCCTCATCGCCCTGCTGGTCGCGGTCGTGATTCTGGCGCTTCGCAAGCCCTTCTAGCCGCACGGGAGATTTGCGCCATGAGGGATGAAATCCTGCTGGACAAAAAAGACGGTATTGCCACGGTCACCTTCAATCGGCCGGAGCGTCACAATCCCATCAGTTACGAGGGGTGGCGGGAGATCCAGCGCCTGGCCGCGGCTCTGGGCGCCGACGCCGCAGTGCGGGTAGTGATTTTTGCCGGGGCCGGCGACAAAGCCTTTTCTGCCGGGGCAGATATCAAAGATTTTGAGCTGCACCGCAGCGATGAGGCCGCGGCGCGGCGCTATGCCGCCGCCATCGACGGGGCCCTCGACGCAGTCGAGCGCATGCCCCAGCCTACCATTTGCCGCATTCACGGTTTCTGCGTCGGCGGCGGCTGCGAATTTTCCACCGCTACCGATATCCGCATCGCCGCCGAAAACAGCCGCTTTGGCGTTCCGGCAGCTCGCCTCAGCGTCCTGGTCGGCTACGGGGAAATGCGCCGTCTGACCGAGCTGGTCGGCCCTGGGGCCACCGCATATTTATTGCTGAGCGGCCGCCTGATCGACGCCCAGGAGGCCCTGCGGATCGGCCTGGCGACCCAGGTCGTGCCGCTGGAAGAGCTGGGTCCGTACACCGATCAGCTCGCGGCGGAAATGGCTGGCCTGGCTCCCCTGACGCAGCAGTACAGCAAACAGATCCTGCAGGTTATCCGGCGCAATCCGGAGCTGCGGAACCTCACGCCCGCAGAACAAGATCTGCCCTTTGCCGCGGCCGAGAGCGAGGATTTTCGGGAGGGCTGCCGCGCTTTTCTGGAACGGCGGCCGCCGCGTTTCACCGGCCGTTAGGAGCCTTCTCATGTCCCGCGAACTGCCCCTTTCCGGCATCAGGGTCCTCGACTTCACCCAGCTTATGGCCGGCCCCTTCTGCACCATGCTGCTGGCCGACATGGGGGCCGATGTGATCAAGATCGAAAAACCCGAGGGCGGCGATGACAGCCGGCGCATGGGGCCGCCCTTTATCGGCGGCGAATCGGCTGCTTTTATGGGTATCAACCGCAACAAGCGCAGCATTGTCCTGGACCTCAAGAATGCGGCCTGCCCGGCCCTGTTGCAGCGCCTGGCCGGCGCGGCCGACGTCCTGGTGCAGAACTTTCGCCCCGGCACCCTGGAGCGCTTCGGCCTGGGTTGGGAAGCCGTGCAGCAGCTGAATCCGGCGCTGGTCTATTGCCACATCTCCGGTTTTGGCAGCACGGGGCCGTATCGAGATCGCGGTGGTTTCGACCTGGTCGCCCAGGGCATGTCCGGCCTGATGAGCGCCACCGGCCACGCCGGTGCCCCGCCGGTCAAAGTCGGCGTGCCCATCGCCGACTTGAACGCCGGCCAATGCGCCGCCTTCGGCATTCTTTGCGCTTGCATCCAGCGCTTCAAAACGGGCCGTGGGCAGTTCGTCGATACCTCTCTACTGGAGGCCGGCATGGCCTATACCATCTGGGAATCCGCCCTCTATTTCGCCACCGGCGAAGACCCGGAGCCGCTGGGCTCGGCCCACCGGCTCTCGGCGCCCTACCAGGCCTTTCGCACGCGCGACAGCTACCTCAATATCGGCGCCGCCAACCAGGCCAATTGGGAGCGGCTGTGTCACTGCATCGGACGCCGGGATCTACTGGAAGATCCGCGCTTTTGCAGCAACCCCGAACGCATGCGGAATCTCCAGGCTCTCAGCGCCACCCTGGAGGAAACCTTTGTCCAGCAGTCGACCGCCCACTGGCTCGAGATGCTGGACAAAGCCGGCGTCCCCTCGGGACCGATTTACACCTTCTCCGAGGTCTATGCCGACCCCCAGGTACGGGCCCGCGAGATGGTGGTCGAGACAGACCATCCCAGCGCCGGTCCAGTACAGAATATCGGTATTCCGATCAAGCTCTCCGAAACGCCCGGCGCCATCCGCAGCGCGGCCCCCACCCTGGGGCAGCACAGCGACGAAATTCTCACCGACTTCGGTTTTTCGGCCGTCGAGGTTAAAAACCTCAGAGAAGAGGGCGCCGTCCAGTGAAGTTCCAGATGGGGGAGGCGGGACCGCGTGGTTGGGGACGTGCCGGCGAAGGGGAAACCTCGGTGCTGCTGGCGCTTCATCCGGCTCTGTTCCAGGAGGATCGCTGGTGCAAAGACGGCCATCCGCTGCAGCCCGGACGGGCCGCTCGGGGCAAGCGCTACCGCTGGCTGCACGAATCTGCCGAGCGGGGGAATTACGGCGATCCCGCGTTGGGGACAGCGGCCAGAGGCGAGCGTCTTTTAAGTGCTGTAGCCGCGCTTTTGAGGCGCGCCGTCGAGGATAACGAGAAGGGGCATCTCTAGGTTTTTAGCAGTTTGTTCAAACCCAGTACAGACTGCGGCCCCGCGCATCGGTGGCCATGTCCACCAGCAGCCAGAAGACGATGGCGGCGAATTGCCCGATGATAAAGCCGAGGAAAAAGGGCCGTGCCGACTGCAGCAGGCGGGGGCCGCCGTAGCGCATCAGCAGGGTTTTGATAAGCCAGGCGAGAAAGACGCTGAACCAGATGTGGCGAGTCAGCATCATCTGGGACACGGCCAGACCGATGGGGTGAATCGGAAAGGAAATCCAGTGCGTGCGTATCCAGAAAAGCGCGCTCATAATCGCCCCGCCCAGGGCGATGAGGCCGATTCCCGCCACGTCGGGACCGGCGGGATTGCGCAGAAAATGCGCCGCAAAATCGATGGTGTAGCGCGGCCCGCTGAGAAAGAACCAGCCGTTGGCATTGTTGGCCCCGCCCTGATAGGCCAGGTACAGGGTCGCCCACACCGACACCCCGATACCCACGATCACTGCCAGGATCATACACCACAGCACCAGCCTTTTTTGGCGCACGGATTCGGTCAGTTTCAAACCATTTGCCACCGCCGCCATCACAAAGGTGCGCACATCGCTCATCCACACCTGGCCGAAGGACAGCACCCCGACAGCGCCCGCGGGTCCCAGCATGGTGGTGCCAAAAAATGTTCGCACGACGGTGGGGGTGATGAGCTGGGCCCGGGTCGCGGCCAGGCCGGACTCGCAGAGGATGCGGGTAATACCGAGGAAGGTGGCCGTAGCCGCTCCTACAAAGGCCAAGCCGGCCCACCAGGGCACGCCGATGGCGATAAACCAGCCGGTCATGAGGGCAAAGCCCAGGAAGAGCTGGATGAACAGGCTCCGCATGGAGAAGTCGTCGCCGCGATTGCTCCCTCTTTCCGGGTGGATGGCGGCCCGCAGGCACTGCTTCAAGTGGCTGCGGGCAATCCACAGGGTGTGGCCCACCAGCGCTGCAAAGGCTCCGAACTGGACAAAGGCCATGATCGGGCCGCCGTCGCTCTGGGTGTAAATATCCAGATTCAGTCCCCGGGTTTGCCCGAGTATATTGAGCACGCCGCGCACCGCCAGGCCCAGCAGGTGAAAGAGCCAAAGGCTCAGGGCCACCTCCTGGCCGATGAGGTAGGCGAAGCCCATCATTGGAAAACTCACGTGTAAAGAAAGGCTCTCGGAACCTCTGAAAATGGCTATACTGGTGCCTATGTCGATGCGGGGAACGAAGTGGAAATAACCGTTCAGGCCGTTCATGGAGGTGACGATGAAGGGGATGGCAAAGCCGACCCACATGAGCGGGTTGCGGAAGAATGCATTGATGGCCCGTCCCGGCTCCAGCGAGCCCATAACCAGCGGCAACTGGGCCAGGGGATAGGTCAGGCGCTCGTGTTCAATCCACTGTTTGCGAAAGATTATCGAGAGTGAAATCATCACCAGGTACAACCCCAGGAGCACTGGTAGCCAGGCCAGCAGGGGGGGCAACCAGGCATCCCAGGGCACCGACTGGTCCTTCGAGATGCCCTCGTAGAACGCGCGGATGGCATCTTCGTCCTGGGGAATGAGCCAGTGCGGCACAAAGGGCTGGATGACCATTTCCCACTGATTTTCGGCGCTGGCCAGGTACAGGACCGCGGGCAGGATGGGAATCAGGTACAGGGTCAGGCCCATGGTGCAGATGGAACAGGCAATGGCCGCCATCACGTAGGCGATAAACAATTCGCCCGAGACAAAGGCGGCGGCGGGGAGGAAGCGGCGCAGTAGACCGTTGACGAAAAGGGCGACAAAAAAGAGCAGGAAAACAGCGGCGCCGGTGGTGAAGTCTATGGTCGTATAGGAGCCCGTGAGTACCAGGCAGTTATAGGGGCCCCAGAGAGCCACCGCGATGCTCAACACCGTTCCGAGGAACAGTGCGCGCCACGGCCGCACATCGTTTGTTTGCGTCGCTTGTATACCCATAGAGTTCTCGTGTGTCCTCCCCTTGGAGGCTTTTCTATAAACGGCTTTTTTCCCCAGGGGGTCAAGACGCGTCCCGGCTGCCTCAAGTCCGTGCCGCACGCGTTGACGGCCACTGCGGCAAAGGCGATATTTGGCTCTCCGTGCCCAGGAATGGCTAGCGGCTGGCGCGTTGCGGGTTTATCTGTAGCGCCTTGGGGCGCTGGCACCAAGGGGGTGCGTCGGCTTTTCGCCAGGGTGAAATTTGCCTGGCGCTTCCCCTTTTTCGAAAGGTAAAGAGATGATCCTGAAATCCGCCGCCGAACTCACCGAGCTGGCAAGCCGGATTCTGGCCGCGGCCGGCGCCAGTCCGGACAATGCGCGGGGCGTGGCCGAGCACCTGGTACTGGCCAATCTCAGCGGCGTCGACTCGCATGGGGTGTGGCATGTGAAAGGCTATGTCGAACACATCCGGGAGGGCCAGCTGGATCCCGCCGCCCGTCCCGAAGTCGTCAAAGAAACTCCCACCAGTGTCCAGGTGAGCGGCCACTGGACCTTTGGTCACATCGCCGCCGCTTTTGCGATGGAGAGGGCGATTGAAAAGGCGGCCGAAAACAATGTCGCTCTCGCCGCTCTGGTGCAGTCCAACCACATCGGCCGCCTGGGGCACTACGTGGAAATGGCGGCGGCAAAAGACATGGTCGCGATGGTTTTTCTGGGCGGTCAGGGCAACGAAAATCCCACCGCCGTCCCCTTTGGGGGCCGCGCCAAGCTGATGCATACCAACCCGCTGGCCATGGGTTTTCCCGGCGGTGAGGTTCCGCCCATGTTTTTCGACTACGCCACCACTACCGTGGCCGGGGTCAAGGTGGTCAACGCCCACCGGCGGCAGCGGGAATTGCCGCCCGGCTGCATCGTCGACGCGGAGGGCCGTCCCACGACCGACCCGGCCGAATTTTTCGCGGGTGGCGGCCACGTGGCCTTCGGCGGCCACAAGGGCTATGCCCTGATGCTGGCGATCGACTACCTGGGGCGCATCGTCGCCGGTGCCGATCACTTCGTCGAAGAAAATCGCGGTGGCCTCTACGATGCCCATTCCGGTACCTTGATGGTCGTCTTCAAGGCCGATCTGTTTCAGTCCTTTGCCGCTTATGCCGCCGCCGCCGACGAAATGGGCCAGCGCGTCCGCAATAGTCCGCCGGCGCCGGGTTTCGCCGAGGTGCTGGCGCCGGGAGATCTGGAAGAGCGCGCCCGTCGGCAGCGCCGCCGCGACGGCATTCCCATCGAGGACGATATCTGGGAGACCCTCTGCGAGGCCGCTGCTGCGGTGGGTATCGAGGATATTTAATGGCGAAAGGTTTTTGACCATGGCCCCCTTTGCACCCCGGCTCATCGACGAGCTGCAAGAGTACGATAGTGCCACTATCGCCAATGCCATCGAGCACTTCGAGGTCCGCGATCCGACCAGTGGCTATGCCAACAACCAGCTGGTTTGCCAGATGCCCGAGATCGCCCGTCCCATGGTCGGCTACGCCATCACCGCCACGGCCGATTCCACCACGCCCGGGGATCGGCGGTCCTCGCGGGTCGACGATCTGGTGGACCTGGTTCACGCCGCCCCCAAACCTGCGATCCTGGCGCTCAAACACATCGGCCACGAACGCCAGCGCTGCTGTCTCTTTGGCGATATGTTCTGCACCATCCTGCAGCAGTTGGGTTGCGTTGCCCTGGTCACCGATGCCAACGGCCGCGATCGCTCCGGCATTCGCGAGCGCACGCCGGATTTCCACGTATTTTCGTCTGGCTGGGTGGTATCGCACGGCTATCCGGCCTACCTCGACTTCAATACCACGGTGTCGATCTGCGGGTTGACCATTGCACCGGGCGATTTGCTGCACGGCGACGAAAGTGGCCTGGTTTCTATCCCCCGCGACATCGCCGAGCGGGTGCCGGAGCGCGCCCGGGAGGTGCGCCGGGAGGAGGCCGAGTACTTCGACTTTCTACAGAGCGAGCGCTTCTCCATGGCAGAGTTGCGCCGCCGCATCGTGCCCCACGAATAACCAGCAGCCAGCGAGGAAAGCAATATGAAAACCGAACTGTACCCCCAGCAAATCGAGGCCTACCAGCGCGACGGCTGTCTCATCGTCGAAGACTTTTTGAATCCGGATGAACTGGCGGCCCTGGACGCCGCCGTCACCCAGGGCGTTGAAGAGATGGGTGGCAGGAGGATTACCGACGAATCGAACGAGCACATCCAGGATAGTCCGGAAGATAGCTACTACGGCCGGGTGTTTTTGCAGCGCCTGAATTTGTGGCGCATCAGCGCTACGGTCAGAAAATACCTGCTCGGTCCCGAACTGGGCCAGATGCTCTGCCGCCTGGAAGGCATTGACGGCATCCGGGTGTGGCACGACCAGACCTTGCAGAAGATGCCCTGGGACAATCCCACCTCCTGGCACATGGACTGCCCCAACTGGTCTTTCCACTCACCGCACGCCATTTCCATCTGGATTGCCCTGGACGATGCCACGATACAGAACGGGTGCATGTACTACCTGCCCGGATCGCACAAGGTGGCGCAGTACGAAAAGAAGGGCGGTTTTTCACCGAATATGTCCGTCCTCTTTGAAGAGTATCCGGAGCTCAGCAGTGTCGAGCCGGTGCCCGGGGTGATGAAAGCCGGCACGGCCGGATTCCACAACGGCCTCATGGCCCACGCCGCCGGTCCCAATATGACGCCCTACCCGCGGCGCGCCATGACCTGCGCCTACATGCCGGATGGAGCCACTTTCAACGGCATCCAGAACATTCTCTCCGACGAGTACGTGGAGGCGCATGCAATTGGCACCGTGCTGGACGACGAGAACCAGACGCCGCTGGTGTGGAAGCGGGGTCGGGATTGAGCTGCGGGAATGCGGCGGCACCCGGGCTGGAAAAAAGCGTGGGGGGGGTGAACTTTAAGCGCCGTAGCGTCGTTCCCAAACATCCGGGTCGACCAGATGCGGCGGTCGCTCGCCGCGCAGCACCTGCAGGGCCTGGGCCATGGCCATGCTCCACAGGCGCTCCTTGCCCGCCAGGGTAGCAGGGGCGATATGGGGCGTGGCAATGACGTCGTCGCGGTGCAGCAGGGGATTGTCCGGATGCGGCGGCTCGGGGGCGAAGGCATCCAGTCCGGCGCCGTGTAAATGGCCCCGCTCCAGCGCCGCCAGCAGCGCCTGCTCGTGCACCAGACCGCCGCGGGCGGCGTTGATCAGGATGGCCCCGGGTTTCATCTGTGCCAGGCGCTCGGCATCGATCAGGTGCCGGGTTTCGGCAGTCAGTGGTGCGTGCAGGGAGACGATATCGGCGCGGCTCAAAACCTCGGCCAGATCTGCGGCCCGCTCCACCCCCAGCGCCGCCATCTCGTCGTCCGCCAGGTACGGGTCGAGGGCCAGAACCCGCATGTCCAGGGCGCGGGCGAAGTGGGCCACGCGGCTGCCAATTCGCCCCAGTCCGACCAGCCCCAGTTGTAAGCCGGCCATTTCCAGCCCCTTATTGGCATTAAAGAAATCGCTTACCTCGCCGCGCCGCAGATCCCGATCGTTGCGCTTTATCTCCTTGGCTACGGCCAGCATCAAAGTCAGGGTGTGCTCGGCCGTGGACAGGGTCGGCGCCTCGGGGGCGTTGCACACGGCAATGCCGCGCCGGGTGGCTTCGGATACCAGGATATTGTCGCAGCCGATGCCGGTGCGCGAGATGACCTCGAGGTCGGGGGCCTGGTCCATCAGGGCGCCGTCGTAGCGGATGCGAGCTCCAGCGATGATGGCCTGGGCCCGGGGCAGGGCCGCCAGCGGTTCGGCGGGGTCCTCCTGTCCCGAGCCGACGACCTCGGCGGCTCCCTCCAGCAGATGGGCGTAGGTGGCCGGTAGCCGGCGTTCACACCAGATGCGGTACATGTGCGGTATCTCCTTTGTTGCCGCGGATTGCAAATTTAAGTCAGGTAGAGACAATTGCGCTTTTTATGTATTTTTTCTTCTATATTATCAACGATATACTTATTCCACACAAGGAGCGTGCTATGACCGCAGAGGGAGCCGGATTGACCTACCAGAGCGCAGGGGTAGAGACCGAGGGCGCTCTCACCGCCCTGGGGCGCCTGCTCAAATGGGTGGGCCAGGCCTCCCACTCCCCCCGCGAAGAAGGTATCGGTGCCGCGGTTCTGGAGTCGGGTTTTTATGCTTCGGTTCTCAATATCGGTCCCAACATGGGCCTGGCCCTGAGCACGGATGGAGTCGGCACCAAGCTGTTGATCGCCCAGATGATAGACAAGTACGATAGCGTGGGCATAGACTGCGTGGCCATGAATGTAAACGATCTGATCTGCGTCGGTGCCGAACCCCTTTCCATGCTCGACTACATCGCCGTGGAAAAGGCCGACCCGGACACCTTCGAAGAAATCGGCAAGGGCCTTTACGAGGGTGCCCGACAGGCCAATATATCCATTTCCGGCGGGGAAATATCGCAGGTCAAGGAAATGCTGCAGGGCCATCGCGAGGATACGGGGTTCGACCTGATTGGCATGGCGGTCGGTCTGGTGCCGCTCGATCGCATCCTCGTGGGGCAGGACATCGATGACGGCGATGTGGTCATCGGGCTGCACAGCAACGGGATACACAGTAATGGCTACACTCTGGCGCGCCGCGTCTTCTTCGATACTCTGGACTACAGCCCCGATCACTATGTGCCGGAGTTCGGTCATAGTGTCGCTGAGGAGTTGTTGCGTCCGACCCACATCTACGTGCGCCCGGCCATGGAGATGCTGCGCTCCCAGGCCCGCGTCAAAGCCCTCATCAATATCACCAGCGATGGCCTGCTCAATTTGAACCGGGTGCGTTCCAATACCGGTTACGCGATCGACTATCTGCCGGAGCCGGAGCCGGTGTTTCAGCTCCTGCAGGAAGGCGGCAAAGTGAGCGACGAGGAGATGTTCCTGGTCTATAATATGGGCATCGGTTTCTGCGTCATCGCACCGCGCGAGGACGCCGATCTGGTGTGCCAGATCGCGGGTAAAAACGGCTTTGCAAGCGATGTGATCGGCCGCGCGGTGGCAAATCTGGAAAAGAAAGTAATGGTCGAGCCCAAAGGGCTCGTGGGAGAAGGGGACAGTTTCCGCAGATACTGAGGCCCTCGGGGCGGTGCCCGGCAGCCTGCCGCTTCCCACAGCCTGGGTCATATTCATAGAAGCAAGGGGGGCGGGCTGGTAAATCCCCGGCAATAAAGATGGACGGAGGCGCGATATGATACCCATGAGTTGCGATACCATGGTGGCCCTGGGAACGGCGACCCGGAGGG
>CAXFTV010000187.1:0-3684 GCA_964005845.1 uncultured bacterium | reverse complement strand
TGCCACCATGATCCGCGACCAGCGCTACAAGCTGGCGGTTTATCACGACCGCGATGCGGGCGAACTCTTTGAGCTGCGGGAAGATCCGGGGGAGTTCGATAATTTGTGGGACGATTCCGGGCACAGAGACCTGCGCTTCGCGTTGATAAAGAAGAATTTCGCGGCCCTGGCCTATGCCGTGGATGTAGGTCCCAAGCAGGTCACCCGTTTCTGAGAGGAGCTGTCTATGAAAGCCATTATGTTGATGTTCGATTCGCTCAACCGCCATTTGCTGCCTCCGTACGGTTGCGACTGGACCCACGCTCCCAATTTCCAGCGTCTGGCCGAACGCACTCTGACCTTCGATAAAAGTTATATCTGCTCGATGCCCTGCATGCCTGCGCGCCGCGATCTGCACACCGGCCGGCCCAACTTTCTGCACCGCTCCTGGGGGCCGCTGGAGCCTTTTGACGACTCGATGCCGCGAATGCTGCGGCAGAACGGCATCAGCAGCCACCTGATCAGCGACCACTATCACTACTGGGAGACCGGCGGGGCCACCTATCATCCCCAGTACAGCACCTGGCAGTTTTTCCGCGGCCAGGAGGGCGACCCGTGGATGGGCCAGGTGGGGGATCCCCCTCAGATCGAGGCTCTGGGGCGCAACGCTGATACTTCGAGCCCCTGGATGCGGCAGGACCACGTCAATCGCCAGTTCATGCGGCGGGAGGCGGATCAGCCGCAGGCGCAAACCTTTGATGCCGGGGTGGATTTCATACGTCGCAACCACGCTGAAGACAACTGGTTTTTGCAGGTCGAAACTTTCGATCCGCACGAGCCATTTTTTTCGCAGCGCCGCTTCAAAGATCTCTATCCGCAGCACTATCGCGACTACCAGGGGCCGCTACACGACTGGCCGGACTACGACTGGGTCAAGGAGAGCCGCGAGCAGGTCGAGCACTTGCGCTACGAGTATGCGTCCCTGCTGAGCATGTGCGATGCCCGGCTCGGCGACGTTCTGGATACCATGGACGAGCTGGACCTGTGGCAGGATACCATGCTGATGGTGTGGACTGATCACGGTTTTTTACTGAGTGAACACGATTGCTGGGCCAAGTGCTGGATGCCCTTTTACGAGGAAGTGGCACACACCCCGTTTTTCTTATGGGATCCGCGCTGCGGTAAAAGCGGCGAGCGGCGCCAGAGTCTGGTACAGCCGGCCATCGATCTGGCGCCTACCCTGCTCGATTTTTTTGGTTTGGAGTCTACCCCGGATATGCGCGGTGCAGTGCTGCGAGAGCTGGCCGCCGACGATAAACCGGTGCGCCAGGCCGCTATTTTTGGCCAGCATGGCCATCAGATAAATTTGACCGATGGGCGCTACGTCTACATGCGCAGTCCGGCCAGGGCGGATAACGCGCCGCTGTACGACTATACCCTGATGCCGACCCGCATGCGCGAGTCCTTTGCCGTGGACGAGCTGCGCGACCGCATTGAACTGGCTGCCCCTTTTGGTTTCACCAAGGGCTGCCAGACCATGAAAATCCCCAGCAAGGGCCGTTTCGATATCTCCCAGTTTGGCAGCCTGCTCTACGATCTGGAAGGTGACCCGGGGCAGCAAGAGCCGCTTGCCGATAAAGATCTGGAGGAGCGTTTGAGCGGCCAGATGGCGGCGTTGATGCAGGCCTGTGAAGCGCCCCCCGAACAGTTCGAACGAATGGGACTTTAGCAAGCGGGTGCAAAACCCTCTGCAGGCTTTTTCTGGCTGCAACCGGGCGCCTTGTCCACGCCAATCTTGCTCGTGTAGGACCCTAGAGCTCGTCTTGAGCGCTTTTGAAAGGAGCACCAAAAATGAAAGCAGCTTATTATCACGGCGATCGCAAAATTGAGCTTGGCGATTGCCGGGTGCAACCACCCGGTCCGGACGAAGTGCGCATTGATGTGGCCTATTGCGGCGTGTGCGGTACGGACCTGCACATCTACCTGGGGCATATGGACCAGCGCATTGCCTTTCCCCAGGTCATCGGCCATGAAATGTCCGGCACCATCGCCGAAGTTGGTTCCCGGGTGCAGGATTGGCAGGTGGGCGATCCGGTGGTGGTGCGGCCGCTGGATTCCTGTGGCACCTGTCCAGCTTGCCGCGGGGGCCATGCCCACATCTGCCAGAATTTGAATTTTCTTGGCATCGACACCCCGGGTGCCTTCCAGGGCGCCTGGACGGTGCCGGCCCATACCCTGCACCGCCTTCCGGCGGCCCTGCCGCTGGATCGGGCCGCCTTGATCGAGCCGCTTGCGGTGGCCTGCCACGATGTGCGCATGGGGCAGGTGCAGGCGGGCGAAGAAGTCGTGGTCATTGGCGGCGGTCCGATCGGCATACTGGTGGCGCTGGTGGCGCGCCATGCCGGCGGGCGGGTCCTGGTCTGCGAGGTCAACCCCTTTCGCCGCGAACTGGCGGCTGCATTGGGTCTGGACGTAGTGGATCCTCAGACCACCGATCTGGTGGCTCTGGTCGAGGAGCGCAGCGGCGGTGCCGGGGCGGATGTAGTTTTCGAGGTCTCGGGTTCGGCGCCGGGCGCCGAGCTCATGACCCAGTTGCCCCGCACCCGCGGGCGGATTGTGGTGGTGGCCATTTTCGCGCAGCCGCCGCAGGTAGATCTGTTCCGCTTTTTTTGGCGCGAGCTGAAATTGTGCGGGGTGCGGGTCTACGAACCCGAAGATTATGACGCGGCTATTCGCCTGGTCGAATCCGCGGCCCTGCCCCTCGAGCGCCTGATTACCCAGCGGCAGCCACTGGAGGAGTTGCAGGGTGTATTCCGGCAGATGGAGGAAGGGGCGGACATCATGAAGGTGCTCATAGATACACGGGGAGATTGACGAGATGAATATCATGGAGCAGTTCAGAATCGATGGCAAGACCGCGCTGGTCACCGGCTGTCGGCGGGGAATCGGGCGCGGTTTCGCCCAGGCTTTGGCCGAGGCTGGCGCCGATATCGTCGGAGTCAGTGCCTCGATGGAGGCCAGCGGCAGTGATGTGGAACAGGACGTGGTGGAGCGAGGGCGCAAATTCAGCGGCTACGCTTGCGATTTTTCCGACCGCCAGGCTTTATACGCTTTTGTGGAGCAGCTCAAAAATGAGGGGCCGCAAATCGATATTCTGGTGAGCAACGCCGGCGTGATCCGGCGTTTGCCGGCGGCCGAACATCCCGACGACTACTGGGATGAGGTCATTGAGGTAAATCTCAATTCCCAGTTTGTCCTGGCCCGGGAGTTCGGCAAGGATATGGTGGCCAGGGGACAGGGTAAAATCGTCTTCACGGCTTCGCTCCTGAGTTTTCAAGGCGGTATTACGGTGCCCGGCTATGCCGCCAGCAAGGGGGGCGTCGGCACCCTGACCATGGCGCTGTCCAACGAGTGGGCCGGTCGGGGCGTAAATGTCAACGCCATCGCCCCGGGTTATATTGCCACCGACAATACCGAGGCGCTGCAGAACGATGCCGCCCGCAGCGAACAGCTCATGGCGCGGGTGCCGGCGGGGCGCTGGGGCGCACCGGAGGATCTCAAGGGGGCGGTGGTCTTTTTGTGTTCGCCTGCCTCGGACTTTGTCAACGGCGTCAACCTGGTGGTGGACGGCGGTTGGATGGGGCGTTAGAGGCGTTAAAAATCAATCGGGAGAGCAGAAAATGGCACAGATTCGCATGGCCCAGT
>CAXFTV010000186.1:0-8048 GCA_964005845.1 uncultured bacterium | reverse complement strand
GAAAGCGGCAGCCGCGAGACCCGCATCTTTCTGCCGGATGGCAACCAGCGGGCCTTCCGCTTCATTACCCCCATGCACATCTCGGTCCGGGGCATCACTATTGAGGGATTGCCTCCGACCCTGGTGCTGGCGCGCGGGCGGGCGGATACGACACGGCTCAGACTCAATGACTTTCTCTTTGATCCAATCCACAAATTCTCTGATATCCGGTGGGATTTCCCCTCTGCCACAACCCTATCCCTGGATTTCGATCGGGACACTCACGAATTGCAGATCGCTGCACCCGCCGATGCCGCACCCTGGGAGCGCCTGATCCTCACCGCTACCAATCCCGACGGTCAGGCGATGGCAGATACAGTAGATATCTTCGTCAATACCGGTCCCGTACTGACAGAGTTTTCGGAACCGATTTCCATACGGGAGGACGACACCTACGAGGTTCCTCTGCAACTGGTAGACCCGGATACTCCAATGGACTTGCTGCAGGTGCAGAGCCGCTCCGCAGATGAAATAGGCGTGACCATCACCGGCCCTCCCTACAGCGCCCTCCTGACTCCGGCACCCGACTGGAATGGCTCCAGTCAGGTTACCTTTATGGCCACTGATAATTTCGATTTTTCCGACACGACCCAGGTGAATATCACCGTCGAACCAATCAACGATCCGCCGCAAATCCTGCTGGTCCCCAACATCCGCCTGATCCGCGGCAAGCAGGATAGCAGTTTGGCGCTTGCCGATCTGGTGCACGACCCGGAAGAAGCACCTGCCGAGCTACAATTATCCTGGAGCGAGACCGACAAAATCCACCTAGAAAAACAAGGGGGCCGTCTGCTGCTACAGGCAATTGACAATAATTGGCTCGGCACCGAGGAAATCACACTCCAGCTCGAGGATGCCGGTGGCCTCCAGGCCTCCACCCTGCTGACGGTGACTACGGTGCCTTCGCTGCCCCCCAATTTGTTGAATCCACCGCGGCGTTACGGCCTTTCGGCTGGAGGATATTTCATCCTCGGCCTAAATGATCTGGTCCTAGATCCCGACGATCTGGATCGGGATCTAGATTGGCAGATCGGCGGCCAGGAAAAACTGCTCGTCCAACTCAATGGCACGGGCGAGGTGCGAATCGAAGCCCCTTCCAGCTTTGCCGGCACCGAAACGCTCGAATTTACCGTGCGCGACCCAAGTGGTGAGACCGCTTCTTTCGACCTGGTGGTATTCTCAGCTCCACCAAGTGGCGAACCACTGCTCTCTCCCCTGCCCGAAATCACCGTTCCGCTCGGCGGCGTTAACACCTCCCTCGACCTGGACGACTACGTTTTTGACATCGACCATCCGACAGCGGCACTGGAGTGGATTGCCCCGAGGCGGGATGATCTGGAACTGAACATAGATCCAGCTACCCACATCCTCACCATCCAGCCCACGGCCACCGCTCAGGTGCAACTGGTGGAAGTGGAACTCGAGGTGCGCGACCCGGACGGCCATCGCACCACCCAGTTGCTGCACATCCACATCACTGGGAATATAGAAGAACCCTTTTTCGTCTTCGGGGCGATACGGAATTTCAACTTCCCCACCGGCCAGACCTACGAGTTTGACCTGGACGACTTTGTATCGGGCAGGGTTTCCACAGAGGACGTGGTCTGGCAGGTCGAAGGGCCGGAAAACCTCCAAGTTGAAATCGATACCACGACCCATCGAGTTAGCATCAGCGCCCTGGAAAACTGGCAGGGAAGCGAGTCCATCACCTTTGTGGGCACGGCCGCTGAAACCATTCTGCGCCGCAGCGTGCAAATCACCGTCCTGGCCGCTGAAAACTCCAGCACCCCCCGCTTGATTCCCCTGCCCCCTCTCACCATAAAAGCCGGCGACTTCGATCAAAGCCTGGATCTGGACGATTTTGTCAGCGGCGTCGACCCCGCCGCACTTAGCTGGGAAGTGAGCGGGGCCACGGGCACCCAGACTCTTATCGACCCAGAAACCCACCGCCTTATCATCCTGGCCAAAAGCGACTGGAGTGGCGAGGAAATCCTGGTCTTCACTGCGCGGGAGGGTCAAAATCAGATTCTGGAAGGCACGCTTCACATTCAAGTCCTGCCCTTGACAACTACCATGAGCCTGCGCGATATCACCCGAGTATCTCTCTTCGCCGGCGAAAACCAGATCCGCCTGGAAGTGACCGAATTGCTCCAGGGGGAGGTGGACCCGGCGGCACTTACCTGGGAGGCCAGTGCCGCACAAACTGTGAGCGCGCTCTACGATCCGGCTGAGAATGCGTTGATCCTGCAACCGGCCACGACCTGGCAAAGCAGCGATATCATTACCCTCCAGGCCCGCGACCCGGAGGGCAACATAGCCACCGGGCAGGTCCTGGCCCAGGTTTACCCAACCGACGGCAGTGCCGGCAAAGTCACGGCCGATTTCCGCATCGTCATAGTGCCCAATGTCATGCAACCTGAATTTTTGAATATCTTTGTCCTCAGCGACACCCCTTTGATGCGGACCCCGCTGCTACAGGTTGCAGAAGAGATCTGGCACCCACTCGAACTAGCGAGCAAGGCACCCGGTATCTGGTACGGCGACCACATCCTGCAACCGGGACAGGAGGGACAGTTTCAGTTCCTCGCACTGGCTCTCGATGGCACCGAAGAACTAATCAAAGCCGAAACCGCATTGAGTGCGGCTACCTTCAATCCCCCCAGCGCCAAGCGCCTGAGCAGCAACCAGGTTATGCTTTATCTGCCGCCACACTCCTTTGCGGATGAGGCCGTGGTCGCCATTATGCCGGCGGCAATGCCGGCTCCAGGCCCCGAACTGGCACCCCTTTCTCCGGCCTACGCCATCCACTCGCCACAGCGCTATCAACCCCGAGATCAAAGCCGCATCAGCATGCCTCTGCCAAGCACCCAAAATATCGACCGTGCAGCGCTCTATCGCTGGGATGCCCGGGGGGACCGATGGATTTTTGCCGGGGCTGAAAAGGGCGCAGGCCACATCAGCGCCCCGCTGGAGCAGCTGGGCATCTACTCCCTGATGGAAGATCGCACGCCGCCACAACTACAGACGGTTTTGGAAGAGGAGAAGCGCTGGCGTTTTTCCTGGATCGACCAGGGCAGCGGCATGGGGGCACTTACTTTGACTCTGGACCGAGAGCCCCTACCGCCTGCGGCTTATAGCTGGAACCGCGAGTGGCTGGAAATCTATCCTCAGAATCTACCTGCGGGTCGGCACCAGCTCCGCATTCAGGTAAGCGATCGAGCCGGGAACCCTGCTTCGGCACTTGAAAAAAACTTAGTAAGTGCAGCTATACCTAATTCTTTTCTCCTGCAACAGAACTACCCCAACCCCTTTAATCCGTCCACCACCATCCCCTTTTCTCTGCCCTTTGCAGCCCGCGTTTACCTGGGTGTATACAATGCCACTGGCCAGCAGATTCGGCTACTGCTGGACGACTGGCGGGATCGCGGAGTATACGAACTGACCTGGGACGCCCGCGACAATAGCGGCCTGGCAGTTTCCTCCGGGCTCTACTTCTACCGCCTCGAGATCGGCCATAGTGTACAGGTTCGCAAAATGACCCTGATGCGCTAGAATTTTTCTCACGGAATCGCCCCACGGGCGAAAAAAGCGCCTACTTCTCCGCACTTTTCCAGACCTGGATATACCAATCGCCTTTTCCCGGTTTTTCACCCTCGCCCCGATCGAGAAAAAGCATTTTTCCCCTTGGGTGAATCGACCTCATGCCCTATTTTCTGAACAACCACTTTAAGATTCTCGCTGCGGCCGGAGCGCGACCGCCCATAGGCGCATTTAGCTAGCTTCCCGGACGCGACCGATTAAGACCCCATAACAACCAAAAGGCGGAGCATCCCGGATGGGCAGTGTCAACAACATCGAAATCATTCGCCAGCGGCTCGCCGCCGGCGAAATCTGTATCGGCATGGGCGTTACCTTTGCCGACCCGGCCATCAGCGAATTGATCGCCGAGGCCGAATACGATTTCTCCTGGCTCGACATGGAGCACGCCTCTCTGGACCACCAGACCGTGCTGCAGCATATCGTGGCCCACCGCGGTACCCGCACGGCGCCTTTCGTACGCGTGCGGCAAAACGATCTCAATGTTATAAAACCCGTGCTCGATCTGGCACCGGCGGGCATCATCGTGCCACAGGTCAACTCGGGAGCAGCAGCCCAGGCCGTGGTACAAGCCTGCCGCTATCCCCCGACCGGAGTGCGTGGCTATGGACCGCGGCGGGGACAGCGCTTCGGCGCTATTTCCCAGCCAGAGTATCTCGAGCAGGTGGTCGACGATCCAGTCATCGCGATTCAGATAGAACATATAGACGCGGTCCATAACCTCGACGAGATACTCGCGGTAACCGGAATTGACATCCTCTGCCTCGGCCTCAACGACCTGTCCGGTTCGATGGGCAAACTCGGTTTGATCGACGATCCCGAAGTGCGGGCCGCGGTTGACACCGTAGCTCGAAAGGTTGGCGCCAGCGACCGCATCCTGGGTATATCGACATTCTATTCCGCCGAAACTTATGCGCGCTGGATCGAGCTAGGCATCACGTGGCTCAACCTCAACGTGGACTTTGCCAACCTTTTCCGCGCCGGCCGAGAAGTAATCGAGGCCGTGCGCCCGGAAGGACGCTGACTCAAATCCATGGCCGACTACAAGGTCGCAATCAGCGACTATATTTTCCCGGATCTCGATATTGAGCAAGAAATGCTGCCGGCAGCCGGCGCCGAATTGATCATCGGCCAGTGCCGCACTGCGACCGAACTAATCGAGCTGGCACACGATGCCGATGGCATGCTCAATACCTATTTTGAACCTGTGGATAGCACCATTTTTTCGGCTTGTTCCAAACTCAAGGTGGTGGTGCGCTATGGCGTGGGAGTCAATACCATCGACATCCCGGACGCCACCCGACACGGGGTCATGGTGGCCAATGTTCCGGACTACTGTATGGACGAAGTATCCGACCACGCCCTGGGCCTGTGGCTGAATCTGGGCCGTAAAATCACCTCTGCGGATCGCCAGGTCCGCAGAGGTGATTGGACCATAAAACCGCTCGAACCGGTTGCCAATCTGCGCGCCCAAACTGTAGCTATCATCGGGCTGGGCCGGCTTGGACGAATGGCGGCGCGAAAGCTGGCGGTATTTGGGGTCGAGCTGATCTTTTACGATCCCCACCTGCCAGAGGATCTTGATCTGGACGGGGTATTGTGTCGCAAGGTCGGGCTTGAGGAGTTGTGCCGCACTGCCGACGCCATCTTCATCCACGCCCCGGCCACTCGGGAAACCCACCACTTGCTCAATGCCGAACGCTTTGGCCAGATGGACCGGCAGCCCCTCATCATCAACACTGCCCGGGCTCCTCTAATCGATACCACAGCCCTGGTGAAAGCGCTGGAACGGGGCCAGGTGCGCGGCGCCGGCCTCGATCTGGTGGAGGGTGAGCAATTGCCAGCCGACCACCCCCTGCTGCGCTTTGACAACGTCGTCATCACCCCGCACGTCGCCTGGTATTCCGAGGAAGCCAAGGTAAACCTGCGGCGCATGGCGGTCCGGGAAGTCATCCGCGTTTTACACGGCGGCAGACCCCATTCACTGCTCAATCCGGAAGTTGGAATAGATTGATGCGACTGGAATTCCCTGGACATGTATAAAACTCTTCTCGCCATTGCCATCGGCGTTCTTCTGCTCGCTGCCGTAGTTCTACGTGCCGGCCTCACCCGCGCCTGGGTCGAAGATCTGCACGGCGCCGAGAATCGCCCCATAAAACTAAGGATTTGGGACTGGTGGAGTCCGTCCACCAACGAGGAATACGGTTATTACTTCGATGATGTCGAGCGCACTTTTGAACAACTCAATCCAGACGTCGACGTGATTTACCAGATCGTGCCTTTTGGCAACTACGTCCAGAAGCTCTCCACCGCTATGGTCGGCCATACCCCACCTGATGTCTTCCAGTCATCGGTGTACTGGGCCGAGGGTTTCTACCACCGCGGCATGCTGCGGCCACTCGACGACTTGCTGGAAAAAAACCGCAGCGCCCCTCCCAACCAGCAGGTCACCCAGGATGCCCTGGTGGCCTCGGCCTGGCGCCACAACCACACCCAGTCCGGCACGGTCTTTGGCATCCCGCAAATGTTCGAAGCTCAGACCCTGATCTGGAATCTGGATCTACTTGAAGAAGCAGCGCGAGACGACGCGGAAATACGCGCGCTCTTCGCCCGCCTGCCCGATGGTTCGGTGGACTACGCCCGCATGCGCTTCGCGGCAGTGCGCGATTGGGATCACTTCTGCCGCATCGCCCGGAAGCTCACCACCCATCACCCCGATGGCAGCATCGACCAGGCCGGCTTCGTAATTAATGCCTACGGCACCGGCATGGGCATGTTTCAGCCGTGGACGGCTGCCAATGGAGGACGCTTTCAGGATGCCGCCGGAACCCGGGCGCTATTCGCTAGTCCAGGTGGAATAGAGGCGATGGAATTCATTGCCCGCCTCTACTGGAAGGAAAGAATCTGCCCACCTTTTCGCCGCCAGATTTCCGACGTCGAACTCTTTCAGGAAGGCAAAGTAGCCTGCATGGTAGCCGGCACCTGGTCGGGCAAAGACATCGTGCGCAATACCCTGGGCTGGGATCATTTCGCCATGACCGCCTTTCCCCCGGGCCCGCGCGGCAGCGGGCAAAAAACTGTGACCTGGGCCAATATGCTGGTGATCTCGCGCCGCTGCGAAAACGTAGATGCCGCCTGGCGCTACGTCCGCTTCGTCTGCAGTCTGGAGGGCAATCTACTGCGTCTCAAACACCTGGGCTACAACGGACCGCGCCTGGACTTTTACGACACTCCCGAATGGCAACGAGCCATGCAGGAGCGCCCCTATGTGTCCAACTACAAGCAAATCTGTCTGGCTGGCAACAAGCTGCGCCACACCGAAATAATCGCCACCAACCATCAGGCTAACCCCATCATCGAAACGGTGCTGCTACGCTACCCCGACATCATTGCCGGCAAGGGCCCCTATCCATCGGTCAAAGCCGCCTTGAGCGAAGCCGCCCATCACGTCGACCAGGTATTCCAACGCTACAACCAGCAAGTGGAGCAATGGTTTGTCAAAAGAGGGGAGCACCTATGAAGCGCCAATGGTTCAGAGTTCTGACTCCCTATGCCTATATCGCCCCCGCCTTTACCGTCATTTTCGCCTTCAGCTTTGTCAGCATGGGCATTAGCCTGAATGCCAGCTTCCACAATTTCGATGCCTTTGCCGGGGCTTCGGACTTTGTTGGCCTGGACAACTACCGCCGCGCCCTCTTTGCACCCGACAGCTATTTCTGGCTCACCATGCGCAACACCGCCCTCTACGTTGTCATGAGCGTTGTGGGAGTCCTCGTTACCGCCCTGCCGCTGGCGCTGCTCTGTCAGCGCGCCCCCAGGGGACAGGCCCTTTTTCGCACCCTCTACTTCCTGCCCTCAATAACCCCTGGCGTGGTCGTCGCCCTAGTTTTTTACCACATTTTCGGGGTCTGGGGCCAACTGCTGGACAAGTCCCACACCGCCCTCCCCGCCCTGGCGCTGCTGGGCGTCTGGTCGGGAGCGGGCTACAATATGGTTATCTTTCTGGCCGGCCTCACCGATATTCCACAGCATTTTTACGAAGCGGCCCGAGTCGACGGCGCCGGTCGCTGGCAACAGTTTTACTACGTCACCCTGCCGATGCTGCGCAATACTCTGATCTTCGTCACGGTCATGACCATTATCGGCTCCTTCCAGGTCTTCACTTCGGTCTACATCATGACCTCCGGAGGCCCTGAGCGCAGCACCGAAGTAATTGCCTATACCATTTTCATCAATGCCTTTGCCATAGCCGGCCAGATGGGTTATGCCTCGGCCCTGGCCTGGTTGCTCTTCATCGCCACCTTTGTCTTCGTCTTTATCCAGATGAGGATCTTTCGCTCGCGCCGGGTATACGATGAATAAGCGCCTGTTCTCAATGGCAAACCTGGCGCTGCTGGCCATGATCCTGGGCG
>CAXFTV010000185.1:0-3815 GCA_964005845.1 uncultured bacterium | reverse complement strand
TGCACCACCACTGGGCGAGGAAAAACGAGGTCAGCATGATCCAGGGTATGTCCTGTATTTCGGGGGTGGGAAAAAACTGCAGGACGCCTTCTCCCAGTGGATGGAGCGCCACCACCTGAGTCTCCAGCGCCGCCATGCCGCCCAGGTGGTCGACGACGACCACGGCCAGATAGATACACGACACCGTGGCGATGAGAAACTGGACCACGTCCGTTGTCACCACCCCCCACAACCCGGCCAGCGACGAGTAGAGGGTCACCAGGCCGACTATGGCCAGGATGATGAACCAGACTTCGAGGTTCTCCTTGGCGCCGGGATCGGCCCCGATCAGCGTTGCCACAATCCCGAAGGCGCTGAACATCAGCCAGGCCTTGATGAAAATGTTGACCAGCCCGCCGAAGTAGAGGGCGCGGAAGCCCCTGAGCCAGGCCCCGGCGCTGCCACCGTAGCGCAGCTCGGAGAACTCCGCGTCGGTCGTTACCTTGGAGCGCCGCCACAGACGCGCGAAAAACACCACTGTCATAACATTTGAGAGGGCGAAGCTCCACCACCACCAGTTCATGAAGACGCCGTTCGCCCAGATGAAGCCGCAAACCAGAAGCGGAGTGCCGGCCCCGAAGGTGGTGGCGACCATGGACGTGCCCGAAAGCCACCAGGGCAACTCCCGTCCCGAGAGGAAGAAATCGGTGGTGCTCCTCTTGGCGAGGCGATAGAAGATCGGCCCCATCGAAAGAGCGAAGGCCAGGTAGAGGCCGATGACCACCAGGTCCAGCGTGTGGAAATGTGCCATTTTCCCATCCCGGTTTGAGGATGAATTTCGCGCCTTGGGAAAGAAGGCGCCCTTTTAAAATTCGCTCTGCGGCCGCGCGCCGTCCAGATTGGACGAGACGGCTGTTAAGAAAATTCTCTGCGCCGCTCCCGCTTGCCGTTACAATAACACTTCGCGAGAGGACTTACAAGGCCCCTGCTGCGCGCGCGGCGGCATTCTCCACCTAAGCGAAAAAATCTTCATCCTCGGGCCGCAGATGCCGCTTTGCCTCCTCTTCGATGAATTCGATTCCCAGCCCCGGGGCATCCCAGACCTCGACAAAGCCCTCTTTGACGATGGGGTCGGGTAATCCCTTGACAATGCCGTACCACCAATCCGGGGCTTTGGGACATTCGAAGGCGATGAAGTTCTGCGGCAGCGTTGCCGCCACCTGCACGTGCGCGGCCAGCCCGAAGAGGCCGTCGATGATACCGTGCGGCGCGATGAGGATGCCGTGCAAATCGGCGTACTCCGCCACCCACTTCAACTCCGCGATACCCCCCACATCGGCCGGATCGGGACCGACGACATTCACCGCCTGTTTTTCGAACAGATCCTTGAAGTGCTGCCGCAGATAGATCTGTTCCCCCGTGTGTATGGGGGTCGAAGTGCTCTCCGTCACCTGCCGGTACAGATCCGCCAGCACATAGGGCGTATAATCTCCCGTCAGCATATCCTCCAGCCACATGATATTGTGCGGCTCCAGCGCCCGGGCCAGACGGATCGCATCGGGCACCGTCATGCCCGGACCGCAATCCAGCGCCAGGCCGATCCCGTCCCCGAGTCCTTCTTTCATCGCTTCGACACAGGCGACGACGTGCTTGAAGCCGCGCTCGGTCAGCAGGCCGTAGTTGGGATAGCGGCCGCTGGTGCTCACATCGCCGTAGAAAAAATTTGGTATATTGCGCACCATGCCGCTGTGGAAAGCAACGCCCTGCTTGGTGATAGTGTAGCCCTCCTCCATATGCTTTATCTTGGCTACGTAGTCGGCGTAATCCTCCGGTGCGCAGCCCTCCATGGGAAAGGGCGCGCCGGTCAAATAGACTCTGACTTTATCGCGAATTTTGCCGCCGAGGAGTTTGTACGCCGGCACCCCGGCGGCCTTCCCGGCAATGTCCCACAGCGCCATCTCGATGGCGCTGACCGAACTGCCCCAGGGTTTGAAACCACCGTAGCGGCGTATGCCCAGCATTACGCGCTCCACGTCGGTGGGATCCTTTCCCAGGATAAATTCCCGGTAAAAGAGCACGTGGGGTTTCAGATAGGGCTTCGAGGATTCCACCTCGCCGTATCCGCTGATGCCCTCGTCGGTGACAATGCGCACCACCGGATTCTGACCGATGACCGCACACTTCAAATCCGTGATTTTCATTTTGGCCCCCTGGTTGGAGATGTGGACGTGGGCGGATTCCTCCAGTTCTCAAAGCTGGCAGAATCCGTCCTTGAATAACTGGATGCAGTTGGCACCTACTCTTTCGGCCAGAGGCCCAGAGCGCGGGCAAGGGGTTCGAAAAGCCCGTGCGGTGCCCAGGGGCAGCGCAGCGGCATGGGACCGCGCGCGTACTGGGATGCCGCTGCAACCTGGTACGCGATCGCAAGTTCGGGCGTCTCCAGCCGCTGCTGAGTAGCACTCGATTGCATGAGGAAGGCGAGGGCGCCGGTAGTCAGCAGCGTGCGCTCGAGCGGATAGTTCGGCTCTTTGTTGAGAAAGAGTTCCTCGATATGATGAACCTGGATCCCATGGTAGGCGGATTCAGGTGCCCCCCCCAGAAAGAACAGCGTCGAATCGACCTGACCGTCCGGGCGCCGGGAGGCAAAGGTAAAATCGCCCACCTCGTCTTCCAGATTGATGCAGGCCGCCCGCAGTCCGTCGCGGTATTCCAGCAGCAGCGCCGTCGGCTGGCCAACCGCCTGTTCGAGCACCGACTGCGGCCGTGCCTGGGCCGCATGCGCCGCGGCCAGTTCTTGCGGCGACCAGGTGCGTTGGCGCTCGACAATCGAGCGCGGCAGACTGCGGCCGAGGGCCTCCTCCAGCAACTGTCGGGACCAGCGCCCCTGCGCGGCGGCCTCCCATACCGCCTCCCCCTGCAGGAACTGCACCGCGCGGATGCCGGTTTCCCCCTGTCCGCGGCGCTCCACCATGCACTGCAGTGCCTCCAGCGCATGGATTCCGTAGGATTCCACATGGCCTGGATAGGCGACGACTGCCTCTTCTATCTGGCAGCCGCGGGGCAATTCCAGCTCCGGGAGGCGCCAGGTGACCGGCAGCGAAGACCCGGCCAGCATCGGGAAACCCAGCTCCCGGTGCTGCTCGTACATCCACTTCGCCTTCTGCCAGTCGTAGGACAGATGTTTATCGTTGAAAACCGGAACGCTGCGACCGCTGGCGCGGAAGACCTCGACCATCTCTTTGAAGAATTCATAGCGCGGGTACAAAATGGCACCGCGCTCGTCAGTGGGATAATCCCCGTTTTCGCACACCAGCAGAACGCAATCGACGGCCAGGCGATCCGTCCCCAGGGTCAGGGCGGAGGTGATGTCGGGATAGATCTGGAGATCGAACTGCTCGGCTCGCAAGGCGCTCAGTTCCTCCTCGTGGGAGGACTGATCGACATAGAGAGAGACAACGCGAAAGGGTGGATAGCGGTACTGTCCCGCGTACTCGTAGCCCAGCAGAAAACGGTCCACCGTATGCTGCGAATGAGAGCGCGAAAAATAGGAACTGCACAGCGCGGCAACGGTGGGCAGCCGGGTCTCCCGGCGCGGATCCGGCCCCATGTCGAAGGGGATCCAGGGAGGCGATAAGCGGGCGGCATCGTCCATGTATTTTCCTCGTCTCGGTTGGCAAAATTTATCGCAGTCGGTGCGGCACTGGCTATCTCATCCCCATAAATATAGCTTTTTGCGATCGCTCGTTCCACCGGCAGGGCCGGACTCCGAGGGCTATATTCATCCGGCGACCCATCGTCTCCAGGAGGCCGACCGCGTCTGTTCAACCCCGGGGTGA
>CAXFTV010000184.1:0-2932 GCA_964005845.1 uncultured bacterium | reverse complement strand
TCATGTCCCACGACTTGCCCAATGCGGTACTTGGCGAAGATATTTCCTGCGCCAATTTCTTCAATCTCGGCACCAAGTGGATGCTGCTGTGCATCAGTCACCCGCTCGGCTGCCGCTACTACATCGGCGACGGGAATGCCCGGACCGAGCAGTTCGAGCCGCAACAACAAGGAAGAATGAACTGGCGCCGCGAAGATCAGGGACTGTACGGACTCTTTCACTGCACCGACTTCTTCGCCCCCGAAAGCGTGCTGACGCCGGACGGCCGTCGCGTCATGTGGGCGTGGTGCACAAAATTAGATGAACCGGCGGGTGCCGCGAATGTGCAAACCCTCCAATCGCTGCCGCGCGAACTGGAGCTGCCCGCCGACGGGATCTTGCGCATCAAGCCCCTGCGGGAACTGGAGTCGCTACGCTACAATGCCCAGAAATGGGGGCCTATCCAGATCGGCGATGTATCCGCGCACGCGCTACCACATGGCGGCCAAACCCGCAAGAGAGTGACGCAACTCGAAGGCGAGGCCCTCGAACTGCGCATCACCCTGAGCCGGATGCAAGCAGACCGCAAACTATTCGGCCTGGTGCTCTTTGCCGATGCCCCTGACGACGGTCTCCCGATCGTGCTGCGGCCCGACACCGGCACGCTGCGCGTCGGCAACACTGAAGCGCCTTTCGCGGTTGCAGATCTGCCCGCCGGCGAGGATCTCGAACTGCGCGTATTTATCGACAAGTACATCGTTGAAGTATTCGCCAACAATCGCCAGGCTCTTTTCGCATCGCATCCCGGCTACGGCGGTAAAAGCGGCCTGGATTTCTTCACTATTGGCGCTCCGACCACTATCAGTGCACTCGAAATTTGGCAGTTGAGGGCAACTAACCAGGGATTTTACGAGGCCCGCGACAACCGCATCTGGGAACCCCTGGCAGAATGAGCGAAGCCCGATAATTTCTTTGCCGGAGCGCCCTTGTCAATCCGCCCATCGGAGAGACGGAAAAACACAATGGAAACATTTATCAAGATGCGAATATGAATTCCGGATATAAAGCAAATCCAGCCGACTCTAAGGCACATGGCGACGCAAGCTGGCAGCGTCGCTATGACGTCGACTGGCTCAGAACACTGGCCATGGGGCTGCTCATTATCTATCACGTTGCCATCAGCTTTCAGCCCTGGGCACACAAAATTTTCTTCCCCAAGAATGAGCAAGCGCTGGAAGGGCTGTGGAAAATCATGTCGCTGCTGAACATCTGGCGCATCCCGATCCTGTTCTTGATCTCCGGCATGGGAGTCCGCTTCGCCATGGAACGGCGCAACTGGAAGCAGTTGCTCAAAGAGCGTACGGCTCGGATACTCCTGCCCTTCATTTTCGGCTTTTTTCTGATTTGTCCCATAAACTCTTATATTGCCATGAAATTTTATGGGTGGGAAATCGCTTATCTTCCCAATCCCGGACACCTCTGGTTTCTCGGCAATATTTTTCTCTACGTCCTGCTGCTCTTACCGCTGCTGATTTACCTGAAAAACAAACCGGAAAACGCCCTTTGGCGCATTCTTGCGAAAATCGCCCGCCGACCCTGGGTCCTTTTTCTTGCAGCGCTGCCCCTGATGGCGGAAGCATGGCTCCTCGACCCGGATTTTTTCGTCCTCTACGTCCTGACCCCCCACGGCTTCTGTTTGGGGATGATCTGCTTTGCTACCGGCTTCATCTTTATTTCCCTCAAAGACCTTTTCTGGCAGGCAGTAGAAAACATTCGCCAGGTTGCCCTGGCGGCGGCCTCGCTGCTCTATCTGGTGCGGCTCTTTGCCTTCCGGTTGGAGGACGTGCCCCACTTGCTCGTCTCCTGCGAATCCATGTGCTGGATGCTGGCCATACTTGGGTATGGCTCCCTGTATCTCAACAAACCCTCGGCCAGATTGGCCTACTTCAGCAAGGCCGTCTATCCCGTCTATATTATTCACATGCCCGTCCAGCACGCGCTTTCGTACTATCTGCTGCCGCTCCAAATGCCGCCGGTATTTAAACTGATTCTGCTGCTGGCAGGCACCTTCGGCGTCAGCCTCTTACTGTACGAATATCTTCTCAAAAGATTGAAATGGGTCCGCCCTCTCTTCGGCATGAAAGGGCTATAGGGGGTTGTCGGGACAAAAATCTGCACTGCAAGTTCAGAGACCTGCAAAGGCAAAAAGGACGGGATTTCTCACTTGCTCCGAGGACAATCTCGAAGCCGGTCTGCAGGGCATTTTGGGCGCACTGGGTGGCAAAACAGCCCTTACCTTGCAAAGTCCTCGCGCCCACCTAAGTGCAGAGCTCGTTTGGCGGTTGGCCAGAACTCGGGCGTTCCCAGCGGAATTATCCCCCCCCAAAAAAAACTTCTTGCCCTCTTGACCTACGGTTTTGCAGTAATTACGATTTAGGACATTTTACCTCTCACAGCTAACCAACGAACGGAGAAAATGATGCTAGAAAAATTAAAAAACATCGCTCTTTCTGTGCTCCTGCTTGGATCGGCTTCCTTTCTGAGTGCACCTCTACCCAGCTATGCCCACTGCCAGATCCCCTGCGGAATATATGACGATCACGCCCGCGTACAGACAATGCTCGAAGATGCTGCTACCATAGAAAAATCTGTTAAATTAATTTCCGCGCTAGCCGGCAAAGCCGATGCCCAATCGCAAAATCAACTTGTGCGCTGGGTAGTGAACAAAGAAAAGCATGCGCAAAATATCATTTCTACTATCAGCGACTATTTCCTGACCCAACGCGTAAAGTCTGCGCAAGAAGACTATACCGAAAGGCTGGTAAAGCACCATGCGGTAATCGTCGCCGCGATGAAGGCCAAGCAGAATGCCAATATGGATGCTGCCGCAGCCTTGAAAGAGAGCATCGAAGCACTGGCGTCCTACTATCCCGAACACGAGCATTAATTGGGG
>CAXFTV010000183.1:0-19358 GCA_964005845.1 uncultured bacterium | reverse complement strand
GAATACGTAAAACCAGACTTCCTTCCAGACTTGCGCGTCCATCGTTCTACTCCATTTCGGAAAAGTCGAGTTGCCTGGGCGGGTGCGTCTTCTGGGTCAGCAAAGAGCCGACGATCATGGCTGACCCGCCCAGAATCAGGGCCAGCAGCGCCGACAAATTAGAGGTTTCCACCAGCGGCGTGAGAACCTCGGGCACGTGCTCGGGAATCATATTCATGACCAGAAAGTTTATCGGACAGATCGCGCCCAGAATCAAGGCGCAATAAGCGCCCACGGAGTTGGCCTTTTTCCAGTACAGCCCCAGGCCGACGGCGCCGACAGCGCCCGCAAAGTAGATAGTACCGGTGATGTACATGAACTTGAATGCCGATTCGGGCATCTCGTAGTAGATGCCGAAGATGGCCAGAAAGGCGGCCAGCAGGACCACGCAGATCCGGGTCCAGTAGATCTCCCGCTCGCTGCTCAACCCGCCCCAGGTGCCATCCTCCTTGCGCTCTTCCTCAGAGCCGCGCAGCATGGCCTTGAGCGGCGAGACAACGTCCCTTACGATAACCCCGCTCCAGGCCAGCAGGTAGCTGTCGTGCGTCGACATAAAGGCGGCGAACATCCCGGCCATGAGCAATCCGGCCACCCCCACGGGCAGCACCTGACTCAACATCTCGGGCATGGCGTAGAGTCCATCATCGGCATACTGGCCGGTGTAACCGGCCGAATGGACATAGGCGAAGGCAGCGGCGCCGAAAAACATCGGCACGACAGCGCGCCCCATGAACGTGACGCTGGAGATCCAGAAGATGCGGCGTGCCACCCTGGAATTTTCGGTACTCAGGGGCCGCGACATCTCCGGCTGCCACACCACGCCTATCAGCCCGACGCTGAAAAAGAAGATGAGATAAATCCAGCCGAAATCCGGGTTGAGCACCGGGTCGAAGCCTTCCGCTCCTTTGTGTGTCTCGATGGCGTTGACAATGTTGTCCCACCCGAGTTGCGGATCGGTCAGCACGAAGTAGGTGCCCAGGAGAAACCCCAGGGAGAGCAGGATAAACTGGGCGAAATCGGTCAGCACGACCGAGACCATGCCGCCCATGAGAGTGTAGAAGACGACCAGAATGAGCATGACGACCATCACCAGATTGACGTACTCCGGATTCATGCCCGTAAAGCCGACCACGAATTTGCTGCCCAGGATGGGGAAAAGCCCCATGTTCAGGATGCCGGCCAGCGCCAGAATGCTGCCCCCGGCAAGGCGCACACCGCGATTGTACTTGACCTCGTAGAATTCGGGCACGGTCATCACCTGCAGATGGCGCAGGCGGCTGACGATAAAGCCCGTCTTGCCGATTATCATGTGGGTGGCAACCATCAAGACGCCGACCAGGAAGGGCGCAAAGCCGTTCTTGAATCCTTCCTCGGCGAAGTACATGACCGTGACCAGGCCCAGGCCGGTGGAAATGATAGTCGCCACCGCCATGTGGGTCTTGAGCGCACGGCCGGCCACCAGAAAGTCGGATATGCCTTTAATGGTGTTGCGCGCCACCGTCCCCGCCAGGATGGTGGCGGCCACGTAGACCAGCACGATGGCGTAGTCTATCCAGCTCAGATGCATGGCTTCCTCCCTTATCTAATACTGTGTGCGCGAATAACTACAGTTGGACGCCGCGACAGACCATGCCGATCGCGGCGGGGAACCAAAATGAGAAAACCGGCCCCCGCGGTTCGGATCGACATTGGCATACAACTTGCGAATCCCCTCAATTTGCCCTATGCTCAGCAGCATACAATCCAGTTCCGCCAGCACCAAACAACCGGAAAAAGAAGGGGGGCCGGGCGTGTTTCGCCTTCTGAAAACCGACAGCCGTTTCCTCCTGGGGATCAGTGCCCTGGCCCTCCTGCTGCGTCTGATCTACCTGTTCCAGAGTCAGTCCAATCCTTTCTTTGAAGCCCCCATTGTCGATGCTCAAACTTTTCTCGAACAGGCCCGGCAGATCGCCGCAGGCGACTGGCTGGCCGGCGGCGAACCCTTCTGGCAACCCCCTTTCTATCCCTACTTCATAGCCCTGCTGTACGCCCTGTTCCCGCAGCACTACTTCATCGCCATACACCTGGTGCAGAGCCTCATGGGGACGGGATGTTGCATTCTGGTGTACCTTTTGGCCCACCGCGCGACGGCGGACGGCAAGGTCGCCCGTCTGGCCTCGGGACTCGCCGCAACCTACAGCGTCCTCATCTATTTCGAAGGGGAACTGCTCGCGGTCACCCTGGAGACCTTCCTCTATCTGCTGCTGCTCTGCGTCCAGATCCTGGCCCTCGAAACCAGGCGCCGCCGCTACTGGATAGGCATCGGCCTGCTGGGCGGCCTGGCCGCTATTACGCGCCCGAATATCCTCCTCTTTATCGCCGCCTTCATGATTTACCTGGCCTGGAACGAGCGCGCCGGCCACACCCCTATACGGGCCAAAGTCCCGCTGAAAAAATGGGGCCTCATCGCCCTTCCGCTCTGCCTGGTCATCTTCCCGGTAACCTTGAGAAATCATCTCATCGGCGAGGACTGGGTCCTCATCTCGGCCAATGGCGGCGTCAATTTCTATATTGGCAACAATGCCCACTACGACAGCACCGTGGCCATCCACCCCGGCCTGCACTGGGAGCGCCTGGTCGGCGAACCGCTGCAGGCCGGCTACCAGGCGCCCTCCGCCCGTTCGCGCTACTTTTTTGCCAAAGCCTTTTCCTTTATTGCCGCATCCCCCTTCGACTATGCAAAACTGCTACTGAAAAAGCTCTATCTGTTCTGGAGCGGACCCGAGATAAAGCGCAACCAGGATATCTACTACGCCCGCCAGCATTCCTCACTGCTGCGCCTATCCCTCTGGGAGCGGGGGATCGCCTTTCCCTTTGGTCTTTTGGGCCCGCTTGCCATCCTGGGCATGGCGCTTGCCTGGCGGCGGCAAAATCCACCCACCACGCTGCTCATTTTATACGTATTTGCCTACGGCCTTTCCGTCATCCTGTTCTTTGTCAGTGCGCGCTATCGCGTTCCCGCTCTACCCGTTCTGCTCATCTTCGCTGCCTGGGCGCTGATCTATTTCTGGCAGCGGGCCCGGCTGCGCTCGTACGGCCGCATGGCACTGTGGGGAACGGGATTCGCAGCTCTGCTCCTCGTGCTCAATCTGCGCACCGCTTCGGTGCCCGAACAGGACGCCCAGCTCTACCACGACCTGGGGGAAGTGTATCTGCGCAAGCAGGACTATAGCCGCTCTGCCGCCCATTCCCGGCGGGCTCTGGAACTGGAGGAAACCTACCCATCGGCCCATCACAATCTGGCCGTGGCCTATCTCCACCAGAGACGCTATCCCGAAGCCATGGTCCACGCCGGCAGGGGCCTTGAGCTACAGCCCCTGAACCCCGGCACGATGGTCGTGCTGGCCCAGGCGCACCTGGCTCTGGGCCGGTGGAACGAAGCCGAACAACAGCTGCAGCGCGCCCTGGAACTCGAACCCGAGCTGGAAAGGGCCCGCTACCAGTACGGGCGGCTACGGCTCAAACAGGGACGCTACCGGGAAGCCCTTCCCCATCTGCGCGCCGCCAGCCGCTGGTCCCCCGATGACTTTTGGGTGCACTACGAATTGGCGCAGGCCTACCGGGGTGCGGGACAGGCGCAACGCGCCCTGGAATTTTTTCGCCGGGCCCACCTGGTGGATCCCCAGCGGCCGGAAGGACTTAACGCCATGGGCGCGATGCACCTGCTCATGGCGGCACCGGATCGGGCCCGCATCCACTTCGAACAGGCCCTGGACCTGGATCCGGGGAACCCCGAAGCCCTGACCAATCTGGGATTCGTCGCACTGCAGGCCCGCCGCTTTCCCGCCGCCATCCAGTACCTGCAACAGGCCCTGAGCCGGGCAACGAACCCGGAGCCGGTGTACCGCGGTCTGGTTCAGGCCTATCTGGAAAGCGGACAAAGAGAAAGGGCGCAGGAAATCACGTCCCGGTGGAAGGACCGAATTCCTGCACCCAGCGGCAAAAACAGCGGCGCTCAGTAGACCACGCCAAAAGTGCCGAAAATAGTCCTGTTCTCCTCTTCGTCGGTATCCAGCGAAAGCTTATACGTATAAATACCGGGCGGCACCAGTTCATTTGTCACCCCTCTGCCATCCCAGACCATTTGCTGTGTACCGGCCGATGTAGAAACCGGTTTCAGCGTGTGAATGAGGCGGCCGGCCATATCGAAAATCGTCAGCGAAACGTCCGCCGCAGTGGTCATCAGGAAGAGATCCAAATCCAAGATGACCTGGTCGTTGATCCCATCTCCATTGGGCGTGAAGGGATTGGGACCAACAGAACGCAGCGTCAGTGTCTGCCACTTCTGCTCACCCGAAACCGTGACGATAATATCGTCTGCGGGAAGGCGATCCGCCGCATTGCCCGGAGTGGCCGGCTGGTGCAGTTGAACCGTCCTCTGGTCGTTCCACACCCAGCTATCGAACTGGGTCATGAGCTTGTAGAGCGGACTTTGCAGACGAACCTCGATGCCCCTGTCCTGGCCGCGCGGAAAATCCGCCGCCTTGAGCACCCGGGTCTTGATGCCGATTGTGGCCCGACCCGTGGTGGAATCGATATAGGTCGCCGCGGCAAAGGTGCGATCCTCCCTGACCTGCACACTATCCAGCCAGGCTCTGGGGTCTCCTTGCAGTGCATCCGGCGCCAGCACTCGCGTCCAGGGCAGATCATCCACCAGGAGGCTATCGATCCGGGCATCCGGGGAGGGCACGGAAATGTCGATGCGGTTGAAACCGATATCGGCGGTGGCGACGTCGGGCTTGATAATGTACTGGAAGGCAACGGATTGACCCAATTGTTCAGTCACATCGGGAAAAATCTCAGCAACGACGCCACGGCTAACGAAGGGAGGGGAAAAATCGAACTCGAGGTAGTCGAGACTGATGCCGCTATTCTCCGTGCTTTCGAAGTCAAAGCGGAACTGGATATAGCGGGTGAGCGGCGGCAGAGGCAGCAGTATACCGCCTTCGCCATTTTCATCTACTGCGCCGTCCTCAAAGGAAAAAGGCGACGACCAGAAAGACCAGCCGCCCTTGGCGCCGTCCTGATTGGTGGGCATGTTGTAGTGCAGTTCCCTGGCGGTCGGCCGCTCCAACCCCGATAGGGCTATATAGCTGAAGGCGTCGACCTGGCTACCTCTGGTGGGCCAGTCCAGGATGATCGATTTATCCAGGAATTGGGAGTAAACCCCGCGGCCGACTTTGCGCGTGTAGATGTGGGTGTCCAGACTGGTTCCAGTCCGCACCCGCACCTGGACATTGGCGTCCTGGCCTTCTTTGATCCCCTTCCAGCGGGCCCATCCCCACGTTACCGAGCCCCCCGGAACGTTGTGGTCGAACTGTTTGGCCAGCTTGAAGCTGGACTTTTCATCGTCATCGATGGCGTTGTTGCGATTGGAATCCTTTGTCAAAATGCGCTCAAATGGTATGGGGCGGGTCGGGTCCTCCTCATCGAAATAGCGCCGGTAGCGGGGGGTGGACGTGCCCACGTCGATGATCTCGGTGACGTACGAAGCATCCAGGGCATAACCATGGCCAAACGCCTCGAACTCGGCCAGCTCCCAGGTCTGCCCCTCGGGCATATTGCTGCGCATATCCAGCACCCGCACCCGCCGCGGATCCCCCAGGGCGCCGCCGTCGAAGCGATACTCCTTGACGGGTGGACGGGCCTGATCGATCTGCCGGGGAATGATAAAGTCGTATACCACCAGGAACCGCGTCAGTGCTCCTCCAACCGAAAACCTCTCCTGGAAGTGGTAGGGCAAATCACCGCCGTAGCTGATCTGGAACGAGGTGGGCGTGCGGTCGCCAAAATCGGGCCGGGGCCGCAAGCGCAGCAAATCGAGGTAGTAGAGCCCCTTCAGTTCCATTCTGAAGCCGGCCGAACTCGAGCGTTGGGACTGGGCCCGGGCCGTGAAAACATTGCCGTCGACGATCTGCCCATGTCCCGAATCTCCCTGATGCGTCGACCCGCTCAGGTTGCTGCCATAGCTGCTGGAGTCGAAGGGATCGACATTGCCGTAAACTCCGGCCAGATAGTTGTCTTCAACCAGCTGTATGATGTTGCGGCTGGGGTCCAGGCGGATGGGACGGAGCCAATCGACGGGCGAGAATTGCCGCTGCTCCAGCTGCGCTACCACTGTGGTTCCAGTTGTGCTATCGGTAAACACATATTGGTTCTGGCCGCTGTCCCAGAGAAACTCCAGAGACTGGCGCTCCTCGGCGCTCAATGCATCGGCCTCGTAGGTGAACACCGGCAGGCGCCAGGACCCGGGTATCCCGGGGGCGGGGCCCGGACCGTCCTCGTCCACCAACCCATCCCCGTCATTGTCGCGCCCGTCGAGCGGATCCTCGTTGAAACTGGCATCGCGGTCATCATCGCCCCAGCCGTAACCGGTCCCCTGGGGATCGCCTTCTGCCTCCGCCGCCGTGGCATGACGGAAAAACGGCGACTGCGTCATAGCGTCGCGCAGGCCCAGGTCGTAGATCAGGCCACCGGTGCGCAAGCCGTCTTCGTTGAGCATGCCATCGCCATCGTTGTCGCGCTGCGGGTCCGGACCGTCCTCGTCCACCAACCCATCGCGATCGTCGTCGATACCATTGACCGCATCCTCGTTGAACAAGCCATCGCCGTCGTCGTCGACCAACTCCACTCGATCCTCGTCGACCAGGCCATCGCCGTCGTCGTCCACGACCACCTCGATGGCATGCGCTCCGCCCCAGACAAAATCGGGTTTGTAGCGCTCGCCCAGATCCATGACGTGGCTGACGGGATGGAGCCGCCAGGGTTGAAGCCGGTCTCCCACTCTCCAGGTTTTGGCATCGACCGAACTCGTTCCCACACAAAGTGCAAGAACGAAACCGCACAGACCAAAGGCGGCAAAGGAGCGAATAGAGATGCAACGGGTAGCTTTGGGACTGCAGTAGTTCCTCATCATGGCAACCTCACTTAAAAGCGCTATTCTGAGTTCACTTAATTTTAGGCAAAATGCCACTCCAAATCAACCAAAAAACAGCGCAACAGGAGACCTCTTACCTCCCGCTGCAATAGGAGCGAATTTGATTGCCGCTCGTTTTCAAAAACCAGGCTGAAAAACGCATTTGGCCGACGCACCAAAAGCGAATCTCGCCCAGCTCATACACCTTCACCCTAAACTGCCAAAATGCTAGAGCCCTTGCAACGCGCGTCGAGTTCGGGGGTTGTCAGGCTCGAGTTCGAGCGCCGTCTCCAAAGCCCGGCGTGCTTCTTTTTTTTTCCCCAGAGCGCTATAGGCTTCTCCCAGATTGGCAAAGGCCCGACCATAGCTCAAACTGAGTTCCGTGGCCTTGCGGAACCAGATCACCGCATTATTGAATTCCCTTTTTTGCACATGGGCCACGCCCAGATTGTTGCATAGTTGGGCCTCTTTCGGCCACAGCTCCACAGCCCGGCGAAAGGTGGAAATCGCTCCGTCCCAGCGCCTCTGCCTGAGCTGGAGTTTGCCCAATTCGTTGAGCAGATCCAGGTTTCCCGGGTCTACTTCCAGCCCCTGCAGACAGACCTGTTCTGCCCGCTCCAGCGACTGGTTGCGAGCGTACAGGGTGGCCAGCTGGATATAAGCGGGCACGAACCGGGGAGCCCGTTCCACCGTTTTCTCGAAGGCCTCGAGAGCGGCTTCGTCCCGCCGCATTTGCGCGTAGAGCTCGCCCATCTGGTAATGCACCATACCCTCGTCGGGGACCACCTCCAGAATGCGCTGATAGAGCGCCAGAGCCTGCTGGTACTGCTGGCGATAGACCAATTCTTCGGCCACCTTCTCGCCTACTTGCGGCAATACGCGCATGAGTTCCATATCCCGTGGACGCAATTCGCGCGCTTCTTCCAGGTGGGCGAGAGCACTGGAATACTGCTCCCTGTCGGCTGCCAATTGCGCCCGCAGCACCGCCTGCCGCGCCGACCAGGCCGCCTGCATTGCCGCACCGGCCGGTTCAGCGAGGAAACTTAGATCCGTCTGTCGAAAAGGAGCCAGATGCTCCAGCTGGAATATTTCCTCCTGCCCCACCAGCCCCTGGTACATACCCTCTGGCGCGGAGAATTCCAGGATCGCATTATCATCGCTATTGACCGGAGCCGCGTGCGCGAAGGCCTTGAGCTGCGCCTCCTGCATAACCAGCGAGGCAAGCAGATTTTCGGCGTCGTGCACGCCGATGCGGGCGAAATCTTCCTCTAGTCCCCGGGTCCGCAGAACTTCCTTGAAGTTTTCATCGGTAAGTGCCAGCGGCTCTTCCGCCCCGATCAGAAAGTAATCGCCTCCGGGAATCGATTCCCACATGGACACATGGGGAAAGACGCTCTGAAAGGTCTTCGCGATCGCCGCGAAATCCCGCTTCCGCATCGAGTAGGCCTGCACCCAGTTGCACACCAGCCCTCCCTTGCGCAAACGCTGGCGACAGGCTTCGAAGAACTCGCGGGTGAACAGATCGGCCATACCAGCAATCCACAGATTGGATGGCTGCGAGATGATCAGATCGTAGGAGCGCTGGCCGAGCGCCACGTGATTGCGGCCGTCGCCGATAAAAAGTTGCAGGCGCGGGTCTTCCAGAGCGCGGTGGTTCACCCCGGCAAAATATTTTGCCCCTTCTACGACCTCGGGCGAGATCTCCACGCATTCGATTTCCCGGACCGGGTGCTGCTCCAGGGCGCCCAGAGTGATGCCGCTGCCCAGCCCGATAAGCAGGACTTGCTGGGGATCTTCGTGCAGCAGCAGCGGCAGGTGGGCCAAAAGCGACTGCGAGCGCAGATCGCCCCGCGAAGAAGCGTCGGTCTTGCCGTTGACCTTGAGATATAGCTCCCCACCGCTTTCCACCACGGTGACGGTCGCCGTCATTCCCTCCTCGCTATAGAGCAGTCGCCGGTTGCGCGTCATCACCTGCTCCAGATCGACCGCCTCGCGCATCGAGCTGGCCTTGTAGCGGTAGGCGTAAAGATAAGGAGCGCTGTTGAACAAGAGCGGATTCCACTGCGGCAAATTCCAGGCGCCGATAACAGCCCCTCCCACAGCAGCCAGCGCCAGCGCCCCGCGCAGCCACCCCTTTCTCCACTTGCTGGCCAGAACGAAATAAACGCCGATGAGCAGATTGATTCCCACTCCTACGAGAATGGCATTCTGCACCCCGAGCCAGGGAATTAGCAGAAAACCGCCCGCGAACGAGCCTGCCACCGCCCCCACGGTATTGGCGGCGTAGGCCTCGCCCACCGCCCGCCCCACCCCGGCCAGATCGCGGGTGTAGATCTTGGCTACGACCGGAAAAACACCGCCCATGGCCAGAGTGGGCAGCAGCATCAGCAGGAAGATCGTGACGAACTGCACCAGCAGCAGGAATTCGAAGGAAGATGCGTAGCGCGTAGTGATCTCGACCATGTGGAAAGGCAGATGGCTGAACAGCGGCACTACCATGAGCGCCGCCAGGCCGACGACCAGTTCCAGGCCACCCAGAAAAAGCAACAAGTTGCGGCGCCGATCTACCCATCCGGAGAGGATCATACTGCCGGCCCCAAGTCCGGCGATAAAAGCCACCAGCATCAGAGTAAAGGCGTACACCGATGAACCCACGAGCATGGCCAGCGCACGGGTCCATGCCACCTCGTAGATCATGGATGCAAAACCGGCCCCGGCCAGCCCCCACACAGCGGCGCTGCGCGCGACCTCCCGGCGATCGGACACCGCGCCAGATTCCCCTTCTTCCCGCGCCGGGGACAACTGCGTCTCACCGCGCCGCGCCAGATAGAGAGCAGCCAGACAAACCACTATATTGCCCGCTGCACTAAACGCGATAGTGGCGGTGACCCCCAGTTCGGGCAGCAGCACAAAACCGGCACTTGCGGCACCGATAGCCGCTCCCAACGTATTGAAGGCATAGAGACGGCCGATATCGCGCCCCAGGCTTTCCCGGTGCTGCGAAAGAAAGCGACTGAGCAGCGGCAGGGTCGCCCCCATCAACGTGGCCGGCAGAATCAGCAAACAGGCAGATACCAGGAAACGCCCGATGCCCAGCAGCACAAAAGAGTCGCCGAGGGCGTGGTATAGCCAGGCGTAGACCGGATCCACAATCACCAGCAGGAGCGGAGTGGCCAGTGCGTATATGCCAATGGCCCCCTCCAGCAGCCCGTACAGACGCAGCGGCCTGGCGTAGCGATCGACACTCCGGCCCGCCAGGTAAGCGCCCAGGGCCAGACCGGCCATGAAGGTCGTGAGCACCGTCGCCGAGGTGAAAACCGTGTTCCCCATGGCCAAGCGGAGCAAGCGCATCCAGGTGACTTCGTAGATCAACCCCAGTGCTCCGGACAGGAAAAAGAGAACTAGGACCAGAATTCTACCACCCGTCTTCATGGGCTAAAACAACCGCTTTGGAAAAAATGAACTGTCCTCAAAATGCCCCCGTGCTCTCTCCCCGGGCGAGCCTTTCGACCAGCTGGGAGAAATAAGGGTTTTCTCCAAGTTCGGCGCCGAGCAGGCGCGCTTTGTGGCGGGCTTCTTGCAGACGGCCCGCCCGAATTAGTTCGGCCGCCAGGGCGGGAAAGAGCGCAAATCCGAACTGGCGGCGGAAATGGCCCGTTTCGAAAGCCTTTCCCAGATGGCTCAGTGCGGCGCTGCCTTCGCCCAGAAAATGGTGCAGTTTACCCCTTATAAAAGACGCGAAAGCAGGATCGACTTGGGGCGCCAGGGCGACGAATCCGACGCGCCCCAGCACGGCGCGCAACTCCTCCTGCGCGGCCGGGCTCAGTTCCTCCCCTCCAAGTCGGGTACACCAGGCCCACTGCACTGCCGCCCACAGATCGCCCCGAGGGGTGAAAGGCGCTTCCAGGCGCGCCGCCGCGTAGTGCTGCCTGGCGCCGACGAAATCGCGGGCCGCAACGAGTTGATCGGCCACTTCCAGCGCCAGTGGAACTTCATCCCGGCCTTCGTTCCACTTTCTGGCGCCGGCCCTCTCGGGCTCGGAAAGCGCCTGCCAACCGGCAGCGGCGCGACGGGCAAAGCGGTGCGCGTTTTGACCGTTGAACCGGTCCATTGGCTTTGCCGCCAGCAATTTGGCCATCGCCCGATCGATCTTCACCTGCTCCACGGGCAAATCGCCCAGCGAGCGGCGGTACTCGTCCTCGCTCCGCAAGCGCGCCCATTGCGGCCCAGCTGCCAGCTGCCATTGTCGCAGGGTTTCGACGACCGTGCGCGCCAGCAAATACTGCCCCCGCACCGAAGGATGCACATGGTCTGCCATCAGCTCCCAGCCGACTCCTGCAGGCGGCGCATGGTGCCGAAAAGCCCCTTCGACATCCGCCAGTAAGACGCCTGCTTCACTGGCTACCTCCCGGATGACCCGATTGTGGCCTTCCGGAGCCCGCCAGGGCATGGTATCCAGTTCGCGCGCCCGGCGAAAAGCGGCAAAAGCTTCCGGCGCCCGTCCGGCGCTGCCAAGGGCCCGCCCCCGCAGATACCAGCACCAGGCATTCTCGCTCGCGCCAGCGCCGACTCGGTGCAGCCCGGCCAGCGCCATTGCCGCGCTATCCGGACTCACCTCGGGCCCCCTCAGCAGCTTCTCGGCACGCGCTATTTCATCCTCCCAGCGCCCCTTTTGCACCCCGCCCGAAACCGGTTCGGCCGCCCCGACGGGAGCGAATCCCGCATCGTTGGCCGCCAGGGTGCACAGCACCAGCGGCACCTGGCGTTCGCGGCACAGGCGCGCCATTTCGCGGAAGTTTTCCCGCAGATGCACCAGAGCCGCCTGGCGGCGCGGACTGCCCTGCGGCACCACCCCGCGCTCCCCCATGATTTCCAGCAGATCGACCGTGGTTACCTCACGGCCGCGGAACGCGTCGAGCAAGCGGCGCGCCAGCCGGGCCAGACGCCATTCCAGCAGGCCGTAGTGAAACCGGTTGAAACCGGGCGTCGGCCGCTCTCCGACACCATAGAGACCGTAGAATTCGTTGTGCCCTGCATAGACCACGGCCAGATCCGGTTCCAGTGCCATGGCATCCTCCAGCACCCGGCCCACCGCAAAGCTGGCAATGGAGGTGATCCCCAGATTGAAAACCTGTATCTGACGCCCGGGCAGGGCATCCTGCAGCATCGCCTCCAGAAAGGACGCGGCCGCCAGGCGACGCGGCAGGGGATAGCCCTGTACTGTAGATGCACCGACAAAGACGACGCGCAGGGCATTGGCAGGACGGGGCTCGACAAAGGGCTCTGCGGCCATGCGGCCGCTGGCAATCAACTGCCCCTGATAGCGCTCCGAAAAAAAGCGCTCGGCGTAGCTAGCATTTATACTGCGCAGCACCCGGCCTTCATGCGCGGCCAGGTCCACGACCAGCGGCTCAGGTCCCAGCCCGGGCCACAGCCGCAGCAGCAATTCGAGCCCTGCAAGACCCCCCAGCCCCAGGCAAATCCCCAGCAACCGGGACGGCCACACCCTTTCAGCGTGCGCGCCCATAATCTAGCACCCGGTTCGCCGCCACGGGAAATCGGAACGCAGACCTTCCTCGCCCTTTCCCGCAAGCGCCAGCGCTCCAAATCCTTGAAAAAACCACCAGCCAGCGCCGCCGGAGAAACAACTTTTACCATTCCCCAGAAGCGGCCAGTTCCTCAATGCGCTGGTCGTTCCACTGTATCTGGCTTGCATAGCGTCTGCGCAACTCCCCGAGATATGGCTCAAAAGCCGCATCGGCCTTCCGTCTCTGGACGGATCTCTCCAGCACGGCTCGAACTTTCTCCAACGGCTGCAGACTGTCCGCATGGCGGCTTTCCACTTTGAATAGCGAAAATCCCCCCTCCACTGCTAGCGGTCCGACCATTTCACCCACGGCCGCACTGAAGACTCGTTCCAGAAATCGCGCCCCCCATCTCTGATCCCCTTCCCGCACTGAAAAAACCCCGCCGCTACTGCGCATACCGGGACGCTGGGTGTGGCGGCGCGCCAGAGTCACCATATCTTCCCCCGCACCAATCTGAGCAACCAGATCGCGGGCCTGCTCTTCGTCGGCCACGAGTATTTCGACCACATCCGCATGTCCAGGGACGGTATACTGGTCCTTTTTGCTTTCGTATTGCTGCAGCACCTCTTCCTCGGTGACCTCGACTTTGTCCAGAATCTCCGTTTTGTAGAGGTAATCGACGATCAAACGCTCAAGGTGGGTGTCGACCAGATCCAGAAAGGCCTGCGCCTTGTCCAGCCCCTGGGCCCGGGCCTCGATCAGCACCAGAGTATCGGCCATGACGCGAGCGCGCAGGGAGCGTATCACCTCGGCAGTATCGCGGATCGTCTCCAGAGGTTTGCCTTTATCAGCCAGCATGCGCGCGCCCGCACCAGCGGCGATCGTCCTGCCATCTCCATAGGACAGGAGCGGCAATTGCTCCTCTTCAGCGCCCGGAAATTCTCCGGATTTCGCCATCTTCAACAGCGCATTGACCCCTTCCCTATGATACTCGACCCCGTGCTTGACCTCCAGATCCTCCAGCAGCGCAAAGCGCGCCTGCACTGCTTTCTGCCGCACGAGACCTTGTTCCAGACGCCCTCGCACTTGTGCAAATGGGACCGGCCTCACGTCCAGCACCTTGATAACCTCGTACCCATCTCTCGTCTTGACTGGATCCGTGAATGCACCGGCTGGCAATCCGACCACGGCATTGATGATTGGGGTAGCCGCATCGCCAGGGCTGAAGAAGCCTCCCAAATCACCTCCCCGGTCGGCATCTGGAGCGATCGAACGGCGGCGTGCCAGAGTGCTGAAATCGGCTCCCTCTTTCAATGACCTGACCACTTCCCAGGCCTCCTCCTCAGTGGCGCTCAGGATATGCGCTGGCCAGTGCTCCTGATCCCAGTGATCCCTTTTGAAGATCTCATAGACTTCTTCTTCGCTTACCCGCAGAACCGGATTCACCTTCTGGGAAACCAGACTATCAATCAAAGTCCGTTGCTGGAATTGACTCAGACGCGCCTGCACCCTGGGCTGGAGATCGAGCCCTTTGTCCCTGGCTTCCAGCAGCATGATCTTGCGGTCGACCAGACTCTGGAGCAGGTCCCTGACGGCATCTTCTCCAACCTGGTGGGACTGCATCGAAGTCGGCAATTTAGCTTTATATTGACGCAGTGCCGCCGCATCGATCTCCACTTCTCCAACCTGGACCAGCGCACTCCCGGCCCTCTGATCATTGCCGCAGCCCCACAGTAAAAAAAACAACGCGCCCAGCAGTGCTATACTTTTCACCGATTGTCATTCTCCTTAACGATGACCTAATAATGGAATTAGCTTCAGTCGTAAATAGCCTGAAATGCAAAAAAAATCTTAGCAGCCGGGTAAAGAATACCCGCGCCAGGGCCTTGACGCGGGTATATGACCATTATCCCGGAGTGGAGCACTTTATCCGAATTTCAGTCCTATTACTGGCTGCTCAAATCGATCCGTCCGTCTGGATAGATGACCCCAACATCCCGTTCGAACTGAAAGCTGGCCTCGATGCTCTCCGCCGGCTCGCCCCTGAAATCGAAGCGCACGACAATATCCTCGATGGTGACGCTGATATCCTCGACGTCGTCGGCCAGAGGTTTGAAGACGATGAATCCCTCTTCTTCCTGACCGCTGAAAATATCCCTGGGAGGGAAAGACGTACTTTTGAGAATGGAGCGACGCTGCTTGTAATCGAAGTATTCATTGCCTCTGTAGGCCTGGGCATATGTCCGATAGTAGGTATCGAGCTGCTGCAGGGTCAGGGCGTAGTATTTGCGCCCATTGCTGCTTGCCATTACCATATCGCCGGCCAGACGGACCTTTGGATACTCGTAATTCTTCACTGACAGCTTGAAAACCGTAAAGCGCCGGGGCGTTTCACCGGTCATGAAATACTTGCTGTTGCCGAAAGTATAGGGATTGGTCGAACGAGCGCCCTGCTGGGAGTTGATTGCAAACTGGCGGTTCAGTTCCTCATCGCTCATCGGCCGCAACCTGATTTCCAGACGACCCTGCTTGTGCGTAACCGTTCCATCGTCCGCCACGCTCACCCCCGCCGCCTGGTGCTCTTCGCCCAGAGGTTTGACATTGCCGGCGTAAGGGCGATAAGAACAGGCCGCGAGCAGAACGCCCAGGGAAACGATCGTGATACTCGTTCTAAGCATGATTTAATCTCCGAATCCAGCGTAAATCGTGAAGAACAGGAAGGTCTCGGTCTGCGCGCTCTCCAGAAAGTCGATATCGATTCGGGAGACGCGCAAACCCATTTGGGTATAAATCTCGTATCCCTGGTATGCGGAACGATTCGTTATCTGCAGGGCGCCGATCATCTCGGTGCGAGGCGATCCCTGCAAGGTATTCTTGGCTTTCTCCCGGTATTGCTTGGTCCACAAGTACTCGGTGCCCGCTTGCAGCGTGGTTCGCGGCAGCAGCGGGTAGCGCACGATCAGGAACCCCGACTCGCGCAGTTCGGTAGTCGACTTTTCGAAGGGGTCTTCTTTGAGTATGGGCACGTAGCGGTGAAATTCGCTTTTCCAGCGCGGCTGGATCACCAGCTGCCCGATCTGCTGGGTATAATCGATCTTGTTTATCAAGCCCAGAAAACTGGACGTCTCCCGAATATCCTCGCCCGGCAGGATGCGGGAATTGGCCTGCCAGTCATCATAGCCCACCTGCTTGAAGAACTCGTACTTGAACTTGCTGATGAAGTTAAAGCGCTCGGAGCGCCCGTAGTCGAACTGCAGATACACCGTGTTCACCCAGGCATCGCGCGCCGGCAGTGGATCCTCGCGCGGCACGATCTCCCCGGCGATCCCGTCGGCGATCCGCCAGACCAGGAGGTTGTCCTTGATATCGTCCTCTACCCGCCGCAAGTTCTCGTAGATCCGCAACTTGCCCAGTTGGGCAAAATCCTGTTCATAGGTCAGCAGGGCGTAGTTCATGGTGCTGCTGCGGTCGTCGGCCAACTGCCATTCTTCCAAGCGCCCCATCGCCAGCCGGGCGTACGGTCCCAGAAACGAACCCCCGTAAATATTGAAGCCCCGCCGGTCCCGCTTGTAGGGATAGTCGGGCTCGTTGTCGTTTTCGAAGCGGTCGACCACTCCGTTGTTGTTCATATCCACGCCGAAGAGAAACTGGGGCCGATCCACATTGTAGCGCAGGAAGGGCTCTTCCCAGTCCGGCTTCAAATTGGGGCGGGTAATTTCGATGTGGTTCTGGTTGAAATCGGCGATAAAGTCGTTGTTCTCGTCCCAACCTGGAAAGACGAAGCGATCAGCGGCTCCCTGGCCGCGACGCTGCCAGTCGACCTCCCGATCCTGGTCGTCGTTGTCGTCGACCAGTTCGTAGACCGCGAGCGTTTGGGAATCGTAGTCCACCGGCCCGGTATCGCCACGCTCCAGCACCATGTACGAGCTGGTGCTGTAGTTCGGATCCATGCTGTATGCTTCGCCGTAGAAAAACAGGGGATAGGGCCGCCTCGACACATTGACCAGCCAGGCATCTGCATGCTCCATTGCATGCGTGTGCTTGGTGGGATCGAACTGGTTGAAGCGCGGGAAACGCTTGTGTTGCCGATTGCGCGCGTACTCGGCCTGCAGGTCGAAGCCAGCGGCGTTCTGCACGTCCAGGGTGAAGCCAAATATTTCATTGGCCGTAGGTAATCCGTAGGCAATTTGTACAAAGTTCTGGTTGGAGCCGTCCTTCACGTTTCCAGCCGCCCGAATAGTGCGCTCCGGCATGCCCTGCGAGAGGAAAACCGGCTGGTTATTGCTATTCGTCTGGTTGTTGGAAGTGATGTCGATGCGGTAGTCATTGGCCAATAAAAGGCGGAACTCGAGCTTCTCGATTTCCGCCGCCGGCGGTCCGAAGGCAGCTTTGTACTCAGGACCATCCAACTGGTACCTCAAGGTGATGGTCTCACGGCCATCGGCCGTGCGAAAACCCTCCTTTTGGAATCCACCCTCGATCTGCGGACGGTACTCCAGAATCGAGCTTTCGGTGCCGTCGTCGTTTTGCAGGCGGCGGCGGTTGCTGATATGCTGACCATCCTTGGTTGCGATGATCACCTCCTCCATAAAGAACGCCGTTCCGCCCTCGAGATCGTCGGGAGAATCGTCGCTCAAACGGATGCGGATCTCGGTGATATCAGCGTTCTGCGCCTCGGTGAGGGATCCCTTGAGCGGATTGCCCTGAAAGGCCTGGCCGCGGGTGCGCGCGTTGAAGACGTTCACATAGGTGGCACCCATTTTGACGAAATCGCCGATCTGTGTTACGAAACGACCACCCACGAGGTTGGTTATATTCGAACGCTCGTTGGGAGTTGTCGCCTCGCTCCTGAAACCGCTGGGCCGCGAAGCCAGAATTGTCGCCTGGTACTTGTCGGTGGCCAGATCGGCCTGGATGCCATCGAAGATCGGTTTGGACAGGGTCAGGGGCGTCAAGGTCGTGCGAATTTTTTCGCCCACCATAACACTGGCAAAATACTGCCCTCTGGAATCCGAAGACACCACCAGACGACTAAAGAAATCACTGAACTTCGAGGTCTTGAGCAGTCGACTACCAGCCGCTTCGGGCTCTTCGACCGACCAGTCGAATACCAGCCAGCCCTTGGTCAGGAAGCCCCCGTAAATATCGTAGAAATAGTCACCTTCGATAGCCGTGTCCACATACCTTTCGTAAGGGGAACGAGCATAGTTGGTGTATTCCCACTGCTTCCACTGGTATTCGGTGAAGAGTTCCTGCGGCACGTACCACTTTTTGACTGCTGGATCCAGGGCATCGAACAAGACTCCGGAACCATAGGGCTCAAAATTTACTTCTCCACCCCGCCGCACCCCCAGACGGGCACCGAAATCTTCTGCAGCTTGCCCCACGCCTGCCAGAAACAAGGTACAGAGAGCAATGAGTATACCGACTTCCCTGGACACGTTTTTCCTCCCTTTTGTTAATGAATGATGCCGCTCGAACCAGGCCTCAATAAACCACGCTGACAATCCGCCTGACCCTTATATCATCGGCATCACTCTGCAGCTCAATCCGGCACAAGTATATTCCCGGTGGAACTTGTTTGCGGGCGCTGTCGCGGCCGTCCCAGCTAAAACTCAGGAGTCCGCTCTGACCTTCTTCCCGGCCACTGGCCGGTGTCGCACGCCCCACCTGACGTCCGGCCAGGTCGAAAAACGCTACGGATATCGGGCGGTCTTCCCGCAACCGCAGCACCGAAAACTGGATCTCCAGTTCATCGTTGATCCCGTCTCCGTTCGGCGTGAATACCGCTGGGACCACCACTTCGCCGACTACTTCGCCCGTATGCAAAATGGTCGGCCGCGCCGTCTGGCTGTCTACCAATTCCGTGGCGTCACGGCCCTCCGCCTCCACGCGCTGAAAAATTGCGAGCGCATCCTGCGAATCCCGCACGAAGGCCCTGAACTCCGTTCCAGCCTTGAGGGTTCGCGTCCGAAATTGCACCTCGACGAGCGCATTTTTCTTCTCGGTGAAACCCTTGTTGATCGACGCGGGAAACACGATTCGCAGCGAATCCTTAGAGCTGTAAACCGGCAGCACCAAGCCGCTATCCCGGTCCTTAAAGACGCCCTCGGCTTCGTCGAGCACAAAGGCCTGGACAAACTCCGTCTGCGAAGCCCGGCCGCCGCCGATCTCGGTGACGCTTACCGTCCCCAAACGCACTCCCACCAACTCCGCCGCCGTGGGTGTCAGCAACAACATTTCGTCGAAGCCTTCGGCCACTCCGGCCACATTTGGATCCGGTCCGGCAGCCCGCAAAAAATACGAGAATGGCTGATGCTCCAGCGGTGGAATCTGCCAGGGCGGCCCGTAGTCTGCGGTCTGCGCCAGCAGATCCTCGCGCATCTCAGTCACCACGGCCAGTTCCCCTGCCAGTTCCGTGCTAATCGGCGGCGCCAGATCAATGTGCAAACTCTTCACCCGCGCGGTCACTTCCGGATCGTTCGAGTTGATATCCACCCGCACTTGCATGAATTTGCGCGGGCTCGGAGAAGTTATCGGCGCAATATTGCCCTGCGCCGTCGGCTGATAGGGCTCGCTCCACGGACTCCACCCCGCAAAATAGGGAGTCGCCACCAGTTCTGCCGTGGTGCGCGGCGCCCGTTTATGCTTGCCATCCTCGTCGATGAGCCAATCCCCATCGTTGTCCCGCCCATCGATCGGATCCTCGTCCTCTACTCCGTCCCCATCGTCGTCCTGCCTGCGCTTGTGTTTAATCAGGGTGATATTACCCTGATGGTTCGGTCCCCCTTGGTCACCTGTCTGACCATCCTCGTCGATGAGCCGGTCCCCATCGT
>CAXFTV010000182.1:0-3608 GCA_964005845.1 uncultured bacterium | reverse complement strand
CGCGGCAATGAGGAAACAGCGATGTAGTAGCCGCTGAGTACCTGCGAGACGACCAGCAACCACACGGGTTCGCCCCGGGCTAGGATAAGTGAGCGCAGCGCCGCCGCCACGATGCCCGAGCGGATGGTCCAGGGCAGCCCCAGCCGCGCAATTAGCCACCCCAGCGCCGGGATCAGCGGTAGTTTGGCCAGATGCCCCGACAGAAGTAAAACCTGCGCACCCCACACCGCGTTCTGGATGAAAAACATCGCTCCCAGCCGCCCGCGCGGGGACCCGGTCGCCGATTTTGCCATGCACGCGCCTTCGTCGTCGCCGCTAACCCTGGAGTTTGGGCCGCACCAATGCCTCCGGCCCAGCAAACCATGCAGCCGGCCCCACTGAGGAGATCGGGCCCCGGTTGCCACCTTCCCCCGCGGGAATTATTTTGAGCCTTTTGACAATCGTGGTCACGTAAGGACTCCCCTGGTGCACCAGGCTGCCGCTGGCCTCCTGAGCATTGTACTCATCAAGGTGAAATTTACCCTGTGAAATTTGGAAAATGCACCTGGGATTTACTATTTTCACAGTTGATCTACCTGGTGGATGGGCAAAAAACAGCTTTTACTGGAGGATATAAATTTATTTTAATGCCGACCATTAGCATGCTGCTCGCTTTAGCTTTCACAACCATCGGCAGTAGCGCTGGATACTGGATGAAATTGGCCGCTGCCGGAGTCCTGAACTTGGGAGGGGGAGAAATCCCCCCACCGGAATCCAATGATTTCACCATCCGGGCCAATCCCCACGCCGACCAACCCGCGATGAGAAGTTTCAGCAAATACGTGGAAGTCTTCGGTTTGCGCATTTATGCTGAAGACCGCTTCACCGAGGCCCAGGTGCTCCACGTCGCCAAGGTACTGGCCGAACTCCTCGACAACGACGAGGATGGCGCCGTCGACGATGCGGCCCTGCTAGCCCAGCTGCAGAACAGCGGCTTCATCATGCCGATGTTCAACCGGGAAAATTCCACTGCGATGAAAGATTTCATGCGCCATTACCGCGGTGAAGGGATCAGCGCCGTCCTCTTCGCAGACGAAGTGGACCCTTCCCGCCCCGGTCGTTGGGGTGCAGATGCGACTATCGAAGAGATCATGCATACCATCAACCACCGGAGCCACGTGGAGATCTACCCCGAGGCCTTCGGCCTGGAACCCGGTTCTTCACGACTTACAGAAGCCATGGATATTGCCCGAGGCGGCCAGTTTTTGTCCGTCCCGGCCACCTATCCCGACGAAGCCTGGTACCATTACGACGACGAAACCTGCGATTACCAATGTATGGCTATCGAGTACATCTACTGGGCCCAGGTCACCAATATGGACCTGCTGGCCGACGCGGCAACCTGTGAGGAAATTGCGCACGAATGGGAACCTTGCTCGAAAACCCTGCTGCAAAAAATGGACAAACTGATTTTCGAACTGGTGACGGATCCGGCTTACAAGTTGCCTCAGCGGGCACCAAATGGCGACTATGAGCCGGCGGCGAGATTGCTCAAATAAGTCTTCTCCTCTTGACTCCGCCCCCAATGGGATGGACAATCAAGGGAAGGGGGGCAATGAACCCCCTATACTTTCTCGAATAAACACTCAATAATACCTTTCCACTCTTTTAATGGAGGCTTTGCCCAGATGAACGACGACGAACGTTATCTCTTCGACCTCAACGGCTTCATCGTTATCGAAGCTTTGCTGAGCGACGCCGAAGTTGGGCGTTGCAACGAATACATCGAACACCAGATAGACTCCGGCATCGCCGAGTTCGAGGAAGGGGCCGACCTGAGCGGCGGCTCGCCAGCTATGGCCGGCACCTCCAGCCGTCTGGGATTGACTGGCGATATCCTGGCCTGGGAACGGCCCTATTGTGAACCCTTCCGCGATTTAATTGCCCATCCACGCCTAACTCCCTACCTCGAAACCATACTTGAAGAAGGCTTCCGCGTCGATGCGGGCCCCGGAATCATGGCCACCGATCCGGGTGCCGAAGGACACACCCTGCATGGGGGCGGGGTCGAGCGCCACAATTTCTCGGAGGCTTACTTTTTCAAAAACGACCGCATCTACAGCGGCATGATCGTCGTCGAAATAGCCTTTGCCGATGAGGGGCCCGATGATGGCGGTCTGGCCCTGGTACCGGGCAGCCACAAGGCCAACCTTCCGACACCGCCAGCGCTGCGCCGGGGCGAAAATTACACCGAGCATATCCGCAAGGTACCCGTAAAGGCCGGAGATGCGACCATCTTCACCGAGACGGCGACGCACGGTGCACTACCCTGGCGGGCAGCGCACCAGCGCCGTTTTATGCTGACCCGCTACAGTCCTGGTTTCATCGCCTATCACGGCCTCAAGCAACAACTGACCGACCCCGATTACTTCGCCGATTTAACGGCGCCCCAGAAGGCCGTTCTGGCCTCTCCTCATTATCGGGTGCGCTAGTTTATAGCTAGGGCAATCTTTGACAGTTTTCGACTTGAATTCCAGCACCTGGAGGAACCAATAATGAATAATTCAGCCCCCCCCAAAGCGCGCTACGATCTGCACCTTCACAGCTATTGGAGCTACGACGCCATGGTTGCGGTCGAGGATCATTTCAAACGGGCGCATCAGCTCGGGGTGCGCTACCTAGCCATCACCGACCACCACATCATGGACGCCTTTCCACAGGTGCTGGAATGTGCCACGCGCTACCCGGAGATAAGGGCGATCCTGGCGGCGGAAATAACGGTCACCACATCCCTTGGCGGTATCGATCTGCTGTGCTACGGATTCCCGCGCCAGCTGACTCCACCTCTGCAGGAGTTGGCAGATTTCCATCGCGATTGGCAGCGTGCTACCGGCGCCGCCTGGTCCGCGGGACTGCAGGCCCTCGGATACGATTTCGGCGATGCCGCGCGCCTGGCCCTGCTCGAGACCTACCGCCCAGCGGAAGTGATAGCTCTCCAGGGCAACACCCATGTCAAGAACGGGGTGCTAGCAGATTTTTGCGTCGAGCGCGGCTTTATCGCCAGCTCCGAGGACTACTTCGACTTGAAAGTCCGCATGCGCCAAGCAGTTCCATTCCCACCCTACCCGCCCGTTGAAGAAGTAGTGCCGGTCCTCAAGGAGGCGGGCATCAAGGTGGCCATTGCCCATCCGCATGGGTATTTCAACCAGGGCGATAGGATGCGGATGGATAAGCTGAGACTGGAGTGTCAACTGGATGGCATCGAATGTGCCCATCGGCAGGTGCCTCCCGAGTTCACCCCTATCTACCGCGCCTATTGCCTCGAACACGGCCTTTTTTCGGTGGCTGGATCCGACTCCCATACCCTTGGGGATATCCGGGAACTCTTTGCCGCTCACGGAGGAGCCGATGAGTGGCTCGATGAGTTTCTGGATGGCTTGCCTTGCTGAAGGACGGTGCAACCCATCTTGAGTACCTGGGTAGTGCCAAAACGGGCGTTGGCGCGCAACAGGTCGGTGGCGCCCGAAATCAGCCACTGGGTCGAGATGCCCAGATCCCCCATCAAGGTCTCGTTGCTCATCACCAGCCTCTGCAACTCGGCGCAGCGGCGCTGGTACTGGTGCTGCTTG
>CAXFTV010000181.1:0-5756 GCA_964005845.1 uncultured bacterium | reverse complement strand
TGCGGCGTCCCTTGCAGTAAGCGCGGAAGAAGGCGGCGGCATCCATTCCCAATTCCTCAAACTTTTTCGGCGACCAGCCACTGCATGGCGCGGCGCGGCAGGGTGCGGGAAAAGGGCAATTTGCCCGGCGCGGCCATGTAGGCAACGATTTCGCCCGAGGTCGATGGTCGCAGCATGGCCAGGTGCAGTCCCTCTTTCCAGCTGCAGGGCCATCGGGGTGGCCCCACCAGAACCAGGTCGCAGTTGGATAATACGTGCCCATCCTGGATGAGCGGCTGCATCGTGGTGACGAAGCAGATGTGCTCGGGGCCGGTGGTCTGTGCCTGGGCCAGGCCAAAGAGCTGGCGAATACCGACTTGAAGGGTGCGTCCCCGGCGCGCCAGTTCTTTTAATTCCTCCAGGTCGCCGGCGACCATTTGGCCGGCGGCATCGTGTTCGTAGACCAGGCGCCAGCGGTCGCAGACGAACCAGCGATAGATGCCATAGGGATAGGCGGCGCTCTCATCGAATACCTGGTTGTCGGGCATCCACTTGATATGTTCGTAAGTCCCCGAGGTATCGTACTTGAAGAGACTGATATAGGGCTGCGCGGCTGCCGACCCCCGGTGAGTATAGGAGTGGTGGTGGCTCATCAGGCCGGCGAAGGCCGTGCCGGTGCCGGCGTAAGTCTGCTGGAAGTAGAGGGTTTCTTCGTAGGTCTCGGTGGTCATGTAGAGGCGCAGATCGGCGCCGCGGCGCACGGCTTCGGCGACGCCGTGCGGACTGCCGTGGGTGATGGCGAGATCGCTTTGCTGTTCGAGGGCTAGGTGCCAGTCGTTGGCCATTGGCTCAGCTCGGATTTTTATTCTTTGAGGGCGTAGAGTCGATTGCGGGATTCCAGGGTCAGAAGTTGAGAATAGTGGTGCACCTGGCAAAGTTCCGGGCCCTCGGGCCCGTGTTCGTGGATCGTCGTCGGCACTTCGATGACAAAATCGGCGAAGTGCGGCACATTAAATGCCACAAAGGCAAGCGAGATACTCTCTATATGACGCGGGTATCGCTGGCTCAGGTCGGGAAAGGCCAGGGGGCCGGTGTCGACCTGATAGGTCTGGCTGGCGCGGATGGTGTTCATGGTTTTGAGCGGATACTCCAGAATGGCGCGCAGTCCGGTCGCCTCGTTCCAGATCTCGGTCTGGGCCACCAGGGGCCAGTACTCGTAGGTCGCCTGCAGGATGGCCTCCCGGGTATCTAGTTCTTCGCAGCCGGCGGCTTCGATCAGGTGGTACTTCTGGCCGTCCCACCATTCCGCGGCGGGGCGGTACTCGCGATAGTTTTCGTTGAGGTAGGCCTTGCGGCGCAGGACGAGGCAATACTCGGGGCCGAAGATGGGCAGGAAATCGTAGTTGTCCTGGTGGAACAGATCGCGCGCCGCAAAGGTGTGCTCGCTTTTGCAGGAGGCGGCCTGGATATAGTCTTCGCTGCCGCCGTTTTTTTCATCGATGATGCGGGTCCGGGACTCCACCCAGAATCGCACCTCATTGGCCGGTGCATTGCCGATTAGAAAAGAGCGTCCGTAGTCCAGTGGTTGCATGGTTTTTTCACTCCCAGATAGGCCAGTCTTGTCGCTGTAGTTGTTTCCAGATGCGGTCGAATTCCTCGCTGCCATCGTCCTCGCGCTCGTGCAGGCGAATGCCCGTGGCAAAGGCCTCGTCTACCCCCTGCTTCATCAAGCTCTCGGCCTGCTGCAGGTTGCGGTAGTAGTGCTGGATGCCGCCGGGCAGGGTGACTACCGAAAAGAAGCGGGGCCATTCTGGTTCCGGCTCGTCGCGGTAGCGCTCTAGAGCGTCTTCGTCCAGTTCCACGCCCAGGCCCGGTCCCTCGGGTACCTTCATGAAGCCGCGCTGCATGGTGTGAGGTTCGACGATCAGGTCGTCTTCATAGCAGTGGCTGGCGGTGACGCCGGGCAGGGTAGCGGTATGCATCACCGCACCCAGTTGACAGGCGAAGGCCGCGGTGATGCCGCTGCCCACGTACTGCAGCAGAATGGGGGTATTGGCTGCGGCAAAGGCCCAGGAGGCAGCCAGGGCATTGCGGATATTCTCGTGGCTGCACAGAGCGCCGTCAAAGTCTCCGGCGCGCAGCCCGAGCCAGGGGCCAGAAGGCTGGCGCGAGGGGCCGTCGAAAATTGTGCCGACTCCGTGCAGGTAAAAGGGGATGCGGATTTCCCGATGCAGCCGCTGCCAGCCCTCGATATCATAGGCGAATATGGGTTCTTCGACGCCTTTGACCACGGGGTATTTTTCCAGCTCGCGCAGGATGGGCAGGGCCCTTTCCACGTTGACCAGGGAGCCGTTGAAGTCGTATTCCACCCGGAAGTCGGGCGGGGCTACTTCCTGGATGGCGGCCGATTGTTCGACTACGTCGTAAAAGGCCCGGGCTTTGCACTTGAGGCCGCGGTAGCCGCGCTCGGCGGCGACCTGGACTTCGGCGGCCGAATCCTCGGGCGACATGCAGGGCATCCACCAGCCCATGTTGACCCACTGGCGGCGCTGCTGGCCCATTACCTTCCAGGCCGGTATGCCCAGGTGTTTGCCCATCAGGTCATAGCAGGCCATGTCGAGGTTGAAGAGCCCCGTGCTCATGGCGTGGTCGAAGGGGTTGGTGCCCAGGTAGGGGTCGAGCACTCCTTGCGCAAAGGGTGGCCCCGGGTTTTCGCCCAGGCCCACCAGGCCGGTATCGGTGTGGAATTTGTACACCGTGTGTTCTTCGGTCATGGCGAAGTGGTAGTAGCATTTGCGGATGCGTTCCTCGTGGGGCAGACGCAGGGGAATTGTTTCGATCTCGGTTATTTTCATGGCGCTTTCCTCCCTGATTTGGGTCCTGGAATAACTCAAAATTTGGCTCATTTGGACACTGCGGTCCAGTCCTTTTTTTTACCTTGTCCTGGGCTGCGTAAATCGCCGCGGAGAATCTTGCAGGATCCCGCCAGCGCGCCTGTCGATATCCCCATTAAAAAGTGGCAAGTTTTATTGGCCGCGTCCTCGCTCATTGCTGCGGCGGCAACCGCTTCGCAGGCGGCCAGCAGAGAAAATCTGCTTTTCGGAATGGAGCTTTGGGTTCATGAGATAATAGCCGGTAGATTTTGGCAGGTCGAGTAGAAGGGGCTTTACAGGACAACGAAAAATTGTTTTTCTCTGCACTGGAAAGAGCGGCAACTGCGGCGGTTTCCATTGCCTCCGCGGTGCGAGAATAGTAAATTCGACCCGGTAAAACAAGCTAGTTCAGCCACCGCCAGATGAGAGATGAATATGAAAATTGTCAAAATCCACACGCGCAAATTGTCCATTCCCCACCGCGGCAACTACCATTGGAACTTTGGTGCCCCCGCAGGTACCAACAACGTCCTCGTCGAAGTGCACACCGATGCGGGGATCGTCGGTTATGGCGATGCCCTGGGAAGCCGTTCGGCCGTGGCCGCCGAGGCCGCGATCAAATCGGTGGAGCATATCCTCATGGGTGAGGATCCCTTCCGCATCGAATATCTGGTGGCGCAGATGTACCGGCGCGGCAACTGGCACAACCAGAGGCGCTTTGCCAACCAGGCTTTTGCCGGCATCGAAATGGCTCTGTGGGACATCTGCGGCAAAGCGCTGGAGCAGCCGGTTTACAACCTGCTGGGCGGGAAAATCCACGATGAAATCCACTGGTTTGGATTTTTGCAGGGAGGAGGTCCCGACGAGCTGGCAGCGGATGCGCGGCGCTATGTCGAACGTGGTTTCGATGTGCTCTATTTGAAGGTTGGCATGGGCGCGCAACGCGATCTGGCCGCGGTGCGTGCAGTGCGCGAGGCCGTCGGCGAAGAGCCCCGGCTGCGAATCGATCCCAACGAGGCATGGGATCGCCACACCGCTCTGCACATGATTCGCCAGCTGGCCCCCTACGGGCTCGATTGGGTCGAACAACCCCTGGTCTTTACCGATCTGGCCGGCGCGGCCCTGCTGCGGCAGCAGGTGGACGTGCCGCTTGCCCTCGACCAGGCGCTGTTCACCGAAGCCGATGTCCTCGCCGCCATACGCCTGGATGCCTGCGATATCGTCGTGCTCGGCTTCCACGAAACCGGCGGCCTCCTGGCGCTCAAAAAAGCGGCTGCTCTCGCCGCCGCCGCTGGTTTGCCGCTCAATCGTCACGGTGCCCTCGGCGAGAGCGGCATCTCCACTTTGGCGGCCCTGCAGGTACTCACCACTATTCCGAATCTGATCGATGGCAACCAGGTGATGCACGAGTTGTTCGTCGAGGATGTGCTGGTGGAGGGCTTACTCAATATCGAAGGCGGGCGGACGAGCGTCCCCGCAGGTCCGGGCCTGGGGGCCGAGATAAACTGGGACAACGTCGCGCGTTTCGAGCGTTTGTTCGAAGAGGAGGGCCAGTATCCCATGTAGGGTACCGGGATTTAATCCCTGCCTGGTCAAATGGCGTGGAAAGGGACATTGAGCTCGGACCAATTCCCGGCCCCTTGGGCGATTTCGCCAAACGCCGATCGTGCAGACTAAGCCCGGCGAATCCGGTACGAATAAACGCGGGCATCAGGCGCTGAGGCGCCGGCTGCCGTCGAAGGAGAGCCGCGGCCAGCTGAGGTGGGGCCAGGCGGCGAAGCGGTAGGGGATGTAGTGGTTGGCCAGGACGTGGCGGAAGGAATCGGCCGCCCGGATGGGGCCGCCGCGGTGCACCAGGACGCCGTGGAAAAATACCACGTCGCCACGCCCGGCCTCGAGCGCTATTTCGGGCAGTTCATTGCGCTCGAAAATCAGGTCTACGGCATCGTTGTAATCCCACCCCTCGAACTCGCCGCCGGCCTCCATATCGGTCCGCGTGAGCAGGCGTTTGTGGTGCGATCCGGGCTGCACGTATATGGTGCCGTTGTCTTCGTCTACGTCCTGCAGAGCGATCCAGGCCGACATGCACCCCGGCAGGTAGAACTGGTCCTGGTGGCGCCGTTGTTCCGACCCCTTCCAGAAATACATGGTCTGGATGCCTTCGGCTTCGTCGTCCAGACACTGGCGCAGGGGCTGGCGCAGTTTGGGATGGAGCAGCCATGCCTCTGCAACCTCATCGTACCAGTGCTGGTTGTGGGTCCGGTTCCACTCATCGGGCTGGCGCGGCGCAAAGCCATCCAGTTGTTTGCCGCCGCCGTGCAGATCCATCATGTGGCGTACCAATTGCTCGCACTCGGTGGCATCAAAAACCCTCTCGACGAGGGTATAGCCTTCGTTTTCGTATTGCGTTTTATCGATCGATTTCATCGACCCTGCTCCATGCTTATGCGCCCCTCACCCAGGCGAAGAGGTCAGGGATCTTGCGGGCGGAACAAAAAGTATAGCACGGCTGCAAGCTCGGGTTATTGCAGCGGTACGGCGTTCGCGTTAATGTAGTTCTCGACATCGGCGGCTTCTACGCCGCCGATGAAGGTGGAGCGCGGCGATATGTAGTAGAATGCTTCGCCGTAGTCGAAGCCGTAGTGCTGCCCGAGGCCCTCGAATTCCTGCAGGCCAAAGAGTCTGACATACTCGCGGTCCGCGCTCTCGTCGTCGTCGCCCAGAGCGGGTAGGCGCAGACCCTGGGTGGCCAGGCGGGCTTTGAGCCGGGAGCCGTTGGCCCCGGCCGGCCCCTGTGCCTTGTTGGCGGTCATGGCCTCTATCTTCTTGTCGACGTGGCCGCTTATGTCCACTACCCGGTTGAAGGGCTGGCCGGGGCGCACCACCCAGTAGTACTGTTCCCGC
>CAXFTV010000180.1:0-9979 GCA_964005845.1 uncultured bacterium | reverse complement strand
GTTCATATCGCCATCCGCCAGGGGGAAATCGCCGCCTTCAATGCCGCCCATCCCGATCGCCCACCCCAGTGCGTCGACGATCGCCTCAATATGCTCGTCGTCTTCAGCGATCCCCAGGTGGCCAGCGTCGGCCTGAGTGAAAAGGCCTGCAGGGAAGCGAATATTCCCTACCTAAGGGCGTCCTACCCTTTCGATGATCTTGGCAAATCAATGTGCCTGGGAGAATTGTACGGCCACGTCAAGTTGCTCTGCGACCCGCGCAGTGGCGAATTGATCGGCGCTCATATCGTCGGCCCCGAGGCCGGGGAGTTGATTCACGAGTTGGCCACGGTCATGTACTTCCACGGCACCGTGCGGGACCTGGAGCAGATCCCCCACTACCACCCGACCCTGGCCGAAATCATAACCTATCCAGCCGAGGAACTGGCAGAGCAACTTTAAATAAAGGATTTGGGAAGATCCACGGCCTCGCCCCGCAGTTCTTCAGTCGTAATACTCTTGCCCCAGATGAGTGATCAACTCTTCACCCTGCAAAAACCGCAGCGTATTTTTGAGTTTCATCAGCTGGATGAATAAATCGTGTTCGGGATAGAGATCCGGTGCCGTCATGGGACTTTTGAAGTAAAAGGAGAGCCACTCCTGGATGCCGTGCAAACCAGCGCGCTTGGCTAAATCCGCAAATAAAACCAGATCCAATACCAGAGGCGCAGCCAGAATGCTATCGCGACATAAGAAATCCACCTTGATTTGCATGGGGTAACCCAGCCAGCCGAAGATATCTATATTGTCCCAGCCCTCTTTTTCATCGCCCCGGGGCGGATAGTAGTTGATCCTCACCTTGTGATAGAGATTCTCGTAGAGCTTCGGGTAGAGATGCGGCTGCAAAATATAATCGAGGACTCCAAGCTTGCTTTCCTCCTTAGTTTTGAAGGAATGGGGATCGTCCAGGATCTCGCCGTCGCGGTTACCCAGAATATTGGTTGAAAACCAACCCTGCACCCCTAGCATGCGGGCTTTAAAGCCGGGCGCCAGCAGAGTTTTCATCAGCGTCTGACCGGTCTTGAAATCCTTACCGGCGATGGGGGCACCACCTTGCCGCGCCAGCTCGCCCATGACCGGCATATCCACTGTCAGATTGGGAGCGCCATTGAGATAGGGAATCCCCTCCTGCAAGGCTGCATAGGCGTAGATCATACTGGGTGCAATGGCCGGACTGTTTTCCCTGAGACCTTTTTCAAAGGCCTCGATGCTATCGTGCACCGGATTCGGCTCCATGAAAATTTCAGTGCTACCGCACCAGATCATGACCAGCCGCTCCAATCCGTGTCGGGCTTTAAAACTGTTGATATCTTCGCGCACCATCTGTGCCAGATCCCACTTGTTGGAACCTGCTTTGACGTGGGGCCCTTCGAGACGGCGCACGTAGTTGCGATCGAAAATCGCCTTCCAGGGTTTGATCGCAGCAAGAGGTTGGCGCAGGGTATCCAGCGTTTCCTGCTTCAGGACCCCTGCATGGGTGGCTGCTTCGTAGCAATCGTCTTCAAATACGTCCCAACCGCCGAAAACCAGATCGTCGAGCGCGGCCAAGTCCACAAAGTCCTTGATCAGTGGAGAGCGGTCGTCAGTGCGTTTGCCCAGGCGGATGGTACCCATCTGGGTCAGCGACCCAACCGGCTCGCCGAGCCCGGCTTTGATAGCTTCCACGCCGGCAATAAAGGTCGTGGCCACAGCACCCATACCGGGGATCAACACCCCCAGTTTGCCTTCGGGCTCTTTAATTTTTTCGGGTTTATCCATGATTTTCTCCGTTGGGGGAAAGAGCTTAGAGCCCCTTCCGAAATTAATTCACCCCTAGCTCAGATGCGAACCTGGCAACTAGCGCGAGGACAATTTTATAAGTAAAGCACAGCGCCGCAGAAGGTCAATGGCGGCCGGCGGCTCCCCCCGCTCCCACACCCCTCTGTGTAGCTCTCTCGAAATCTTCCCCATGTGTCCAATCAGTAAATCTTCCAGATCCACGATCTTTTCGATTTGACCTATGGCCCGGAAATGGGTTCCTCTCGCAACAGGTGAATTAGCGGCATCAGCGCCGGATCGGAATATATTGCAGCGCTCTCCTCACTGGTGGAAATAATCTCCTGGAGGGCCTCCAGCCGCTGCAAAAAATCCCCCAAATCCAAACCCATATAGAGTCCCTCACTAACGACCCCGCACACCCTCTCCAACTTGCCGCACCCCTTTGCCGCGAGTTGGCCTGCCCCCCGTCGATTGCCCTGGTGCCATTTTATCAACGCCGCCCCAACCTGGATCAAGCCCTGCAAATAGAGGCCGCACAAACTTTTTGCACCAGCCAGACGCCACAACCCCTCCCACTGCTCGTGGGCTTCCCACCAGTAGGCATAATTATAGAGGTCAACGCCAAAAAGGTAGACCTCGTTCTCCCACCAGGTCTCGGCTGACAGGCATTCCCCCGCAGGGAATTCTGCGACGCCGTAGCTGTGGCCCTCGGGGTGAATGCGTGGATGTGGTGTCTCGCCCGGCAAATGGCGATAGGGAGGAAATTTCACTCTGGCGACCCAGCGCCGACAGAGTGGTTCAAAAGGCCTGGGTTGGTTCATCTCAAGCGGCAATATTTGCAAGACGTCCGGGAGGCGAGTTTTTCAACCTGCTCAAGTGCTCCTCCAATAGTCCTACATCTTTGCAACTGGCCAACTCGGCGCGCAATTGCGCCGCCCCGGGCATATCCCTGAAATAGCCGCCATAGTGCCGCCGCATGCCGATGAGGCTCTGGCGCTCGCCCTTGTGCTCCAGGGACAGCTGCAGGTGCCGCAAACACAATTCAGCACGATCTTTCAGACTGGGTTGGGGCAGCACTTCTCCCGTCTCCAGGTAGTGTCGGGCCTCGCGGAAGATCCAGGGATGCTGAATGGCGCGGCGACCTATCATCACCGCGTCACAGCCACTCGCTGCAAAAACGCGCTCTACGTCTTCGGGACTCCGCACGTCACCGTTGAGAACTACGGGCATTGTAACTGCAGCTTTAATTCGCGGAATCCAGGAATAATCGACCGCGCCTTTGTGTCCCTGGGCCCGGGTGCGGCAATGCACGGTCAGAGCTCGCACCCCAAGTTCCTCGAGCATCTGCGCCACTTCGACGATGCGAATGCTCTCCGCATCCCAGCCCAGACGGGTCTTCACCGTAACCGGCAGATGAGTAGAGCGCACCACTCTGCTCACTACTTCCCGCATCCGCGGCAGATCCCTCAACAAACCGGCACCGGCGCCGCGCAGGGCCACGTTGCTGACCCAGCAGCCACAGTTTACGTCGATGATATCCGGTTCCTGGGCGGTGGCGATCTGCGCGGCCCGTTCCATCGACAGCTCGGAAGCCCCATAGATCTGAATGCCGAAGGGGCGCTCGGCCGCGCAGAACTTCAGCTTCTGTCTGGTGCGCGGAGCCGCGCGCACCAGGCCTTCGGCATTGACAAACTCGGTATAGACAATATCTGCCCCCATACTCTTGCAAATCAACCTGAAAGGCAGATCGGAAATATCTTCCATCGGGGCCAGCAGGATACCTGGACTTACCTCGACAGGGCCGATTTTGAGCACGGAGATTCCCTCATCAAAAGTAATTGGATAAAATACATTCTGCAAAAATCACAACAAACGCCATGACCAAAACCCGGCCCATCTTCCGGCGCTTGTGAAAACCGTCGCGCTCGCAGTCCTAACGGGGACGCGGCGCCGAGTTGGGCAGCGCCTTCATGATACGCACTTCGCGGCGCCTTATAGTCGGGCGAATATCATCGACGATCTTCAACCACTCCGGACTGCTGTAATAGGCCTCTGTGGCCTTGTCGCGCGCCTTGGTGGATGGAAACGAGCGAATCCAGATAAACTCGTCTTCCCTTTCCAGATTTTCCCAGGCCGCCACAAGGGTAATCCCGTATTTCTTCATAAAACTGCGGGCCTTCTTGAAGTTCTCCAGGAATTTCTCCTTGGCACCTGGGTGAAAGCGGTAAATGCGCAGTTCGTAGATCACGATGCTCCTCCTCTGTAGGTTTTAGACTCAGTCAGTACGATGTCCACGCGGACGTCGTGGCGCTCTACGGGAAGCTCCCGAAAAAACAGCGAGCTATAGGTCAAACCAATCTTGGGAACCTCGATCCGCGCTAAAAACCGATCGTAGTAGCCACCCCCCAACCCCAGGCGAAAACCGCGTTCGTCAAAGGCCAAACCAGGAACTACCACCAGATCGATTTTTGCCAGATCTGCAAACCGATTTGTATCTTCTAAGGCTGGCTGGAGCAGTCCCCAAGGTCCCGTCTGCAACTGTTCCAGAGTTTGAATTTCCGCGTGTTCTAGCACCCGGCTGCCACGCTGCACTACCGGAACGACCACCCGTTTGCCCCTTGCCAGGCCGAGGCGGATCAACGCGTGGGTATCGACCTCGCCATCCCTGGATACATAAGTGTGCAGCCCGTGCGCGTGCGCGTATTCATCAAGTGCTCTCAGGCGCTGTAAAATTCCCCGGCTAGCAGCTGCTGCGCACTCCGGCGACAGCGTCTTTCTACGGCTCAAACACCGAGCCCGCAAGCACGCCTTCGAGGCTTTGAGCGACCGCTCCATAGCGGGCAAAATACGCGATGCCTGCAAAGGTGTCAAGTCTTTGTCTCCCTTGCGCTCGCACCGAAGGGCTTGCTTGACTAATTCGATGGCAAACCATAGATTCAATTTCATATAGGCTCAATCAACTTCCGGTGAGCCCAAAGCGCGGCTGCCAGGACGAGTTTTCCCAAGCGACTGCTTTAAGAAGCCTACCCAAGCTCTTTGATGGAACTAAATTGGACCCCCAGGAAGACGCGCTCATTCAGCAAAAGCTCAAAGATGATGGCAATCTGCCGCGCCATATAGCCATTATCATGGACGGCGACCGGTGCTGGGCCCTGGAACGCGATCTTCCCAAAACCGAAGGACATCGCTTCGGCCGCGAATCGGTTCGCGACATCGTGCGCGCCTCCGGTGAGTTGGGAATCGAAGTCCTCACCCTTTACTCATTTTCTACAGAAAACTGGAGCCGCTCCAGAAACGAAGTCCAGACCCTGATGCGCTGGCTGCGCGAGTCCCTGCGCGACGAAATTCCCGAACTAGATGCCAACAACGTGCGCCTCAACGCCATCGGTCGAATACAGGGACTGTCCAAATCCGTGCAACTGGCGTTGCGCAACGCCCTTAATCGGACCGCGGGCAACACTGGTTTACTGCTCAACCTGGCGCTAAATTACGGTGGCCGGAGCGAATTGGTCGACGCCTTTAAAAACCTGGCTTCCCAGATCCAGAAAGATCTTCTGGACCCCCAGAAAATAGACGAGGAAACGATAGCGGATGCCCTTTACACCGCCAACATTCTGGATCCTGATCTACTGATCCGCACCAGCGGTGAAATGCGTTTGAGCAATTTCCTGACCTGGCAGACCGCCTATACCGAATTCTGGTTTACCTCGGTGTACTGGCCCGATTTTCGCCGCCAGCATTTATACGAAGCTATCAAGGCCTACCAGCAACGCCATCGGCGTTTTGGCGGTGCTTGATTTATGAGCGACGCACGGAACCTGTTTCTGCGCACCGTATCCGCCTGCGTCTTTGTTCCCGTGGTTCTAGCCCTGGTCCTGCTGGGGAGTTGGGCACTGTTGGCCTTGGTCCTGCTCGTGGTCGGACGCTGCAGCTGGGAATTTTTTCACCTGGCCAAAGATGCGGGCTATCGCCCCGCCGGCAACCTTGGGATGCTCCTGGCTATGGGGCTTTGTTTGCAGACTTATTTTGCTGGTTTAGAAGGACTCGTTCCGAGCCTCATTCTCGCTGCTCTTATCTGCCCGGCAGCGGCCTTGAGATCGGGCACCGAACGCTATGCGGCCAATGCACTGCTGACCCTGGGCGGCGTGATTTATCTGGGTTTACTGGGCAGTGCCCCGCTGCTGATTTACCGCGCCATCGGCCCCGCTTGCAGTGCCGAAGTGACCCGCGTGCTGGTTGCGATATTCCTCGCTATCTGGCTCGCCGATTCCGCCGCCTATTTTTGCGGTCGTCGCTGGGGCAAAAAAAAGCTGACGCCCACCATCAGCCCGGGCAAAACTGTAGTGGGATTTATCGGCGGTATCGGCGGCAGCCTGTTACCCCTGCTGCTCCATGGTTTCGTGCCCTGCCTCGCGCCTTTAGAACTGCTGGGCCTGCTCGTGCTGGCCGGCCTTGGTGGACAACTGGGCGACCTGGTCGAATCGGCTATAAAGCGCGATTTTGGAGTCAAGGATACACCACCCCTGATTCCTGGCCACGGAGGTGCCCTGGATCGTTTCGACTCTTATTTCTTTGCCTTTCCGCTGGTCTATTTATATTTAATGGCCATCGGCTTTTTTTGACACTCTAAACGCGGTGCCTATCATGCTCGAAACCATTGTCAATTTTCCGCTCTATTTCATCATTGCCCTGGGCATACTCGTCTTCGTGCACGAACTGGGGCACTTCCTGGTAGCCAAAAAGGCCGGCATCCGGGTCGAGCGTTTCTCCCTGGGCTTTCCTCCCAAGATGTTCGGGATCCAGATCGGCGAAACCGAATACTGCCTTTCCTGGATTCCCTTCGGCGGCTACGTCAAAGTCGCCGGTATGGCCGACGTCGGCGCCGATGCGGCAACGGGTGAACCGTGGGAATTCCCCTCCAAGCCAATCTGGGTGCGCATGGCAGTAATTTTTGCCGGCCCCCTGATGAATTTCATTTTTGCTTTTTTCGCCTATGCCTTCATTTTCCTCTACTTCGGCATCGACACCGTTGAAAGCACCACAGTCGCCCCGATGCAAGATTCCCTTAGCGCAGCCGCCGGCATTCGGGAAAGAGACCGGATTCTGAGTGTCGACGGCACTCCTGTACAAAACGGTCAAGAGCTCTGGAAGGCCTTGGGGGCCAGCAGCATCTCGGGCGCTCAGGTGGAGCTAGAACGGGATGGTCAGATACTTCTGCTCGAGCTGCCGCCGGTCGGCGAGAAGGGGTATGGCCTGAAAATTCTGGCACCGGCGCTGGTGGGCTCTTTAGAACCGGGCTTGCCAGCTGAGCAAATCGGCCTTCGGCAGGGTGACCGCATCACTACGGTAGCTGGTGAACCGGTGCACAACTGGGACCAGATGAGCACCGTCATTCGCCGCTACCCCGGCCAGCTCATCACCATTGCATGGGAACGCGAAGGCATGCCCATGAAGGCGGAAATCGCCCCGGTGGAACGAATCCGGGGCGACAAAACCATAGGCATGATCGGCATCGGCCCGCACACCTTTCGCACCCCTGTCGGGTTGGGGGAAGCCGTGGTCCTGGGTGCTGAGGGGGTATACAATGCTTCGTGGCTCATTCTGGATTTTCTCGCCGAGCTCTCCCAGGGCAATCGCTCCACCGAAGAGTTGGGCGGACCTCTGCGAATTGCCCAGATCGCCCAGAAAACTGCCGAACAGGGATTTTCTCCCTTCGTCTACTTTTTGGCTATGCTCAGCGTCAATCTGGCCATTCTCAACCTGTTGCCCATCCCCGTCCTCGACGGTGGGCACCTGACCTTCCTGACCCTCGAAGCCATTATGGGCCGGCCCCTGTCGCTGCGCCAACGCGAACTCTCGCAACAGATCGGTCTGGCCATAATGTTGAGCCTCATGGTTCTGGTCACCTTTAACGACCTGAACCAGATGGTCTTCCACCACATCACAGATTTTTTTCAATAAGTCCCGGAGAACGCCCTTCGCTCTCCCTGCACATGAGCCTCAGCAAAAACATTCGCTCTAAAGCCCGAGAATTGGGTTTTGATCTTGTTGGTTTCACCCCGGCCGATCCCCTCCAGGGCGCCCGCTTTTACGCCCGCTGGGTAGCCCTGGGTTTCGCCGGAGAAATGAACTACCTCAAGCGCAACCTGGACAAGCGCGCCGCTCCCGCCAAAATGGTGCCAGGTGCCCGCTCGGTGATCTGCCTGGGCATGAATTACTACCAGGAAACGCCGTCAACCGCCCACCCGCTCAGTGGAAAAATCGCCTGTTATGCCCGCGGCGACGACTACCACGATCTCATCAAAAAACGGCTTTGGGTCTTGTGGAACTGGATTCGGGAGACGAGCGGAGAAACGACCCAGGGTCGGGTTTATGTGGATACTGCTCCCGTCCTCGAGCGCGAACTGGCACAGCGGGCGGGCCTGGGCTGGTGGGGCAAGAATACCTGCCTGATCGACAAGAAAAAAGGATCCTTTTTTTTTCTCGCCGAGATCATAACGGATCTGGAACTGGAATACGACGAGCCGGCCGTGGACCACTGCGGCACCTGCACCCGCTGTCTCGATGCCTGCCCCACCGACGCCTTCCCCGATCCCTACGTGCTGGATTCGAGTCGCTGCATCTCCTACCTGACAATCGAGCTCAAAGGCCCGATTCCACGCCCCCTGCGACCGGGGATGGGCCAGTGGATTTTCGGCTGCGATGTATGTCAGGATGTTTGCCCCTGGAACAAGCGCGCTGAAAAAGCCGCCGAGAAGGCCTTCCGGACCCGCCCCGGCCTGGATCGGCCCTCCCTGATCCGCCTGCTCGAAATGGATCGGCAAACATTCAACGAGCAGTTCCGCCGCAATCCCGCCAAGCGCCCCAAACGCGCCGGTCTGCTGCGCAACGTGGCAGTGGCCCTGGGCAATAGCGGCGACGTAGCTGCAGTACCCGCACTGACCAGGGCCCTGCAAGACCCCGAGCCTCTGATCCGCGGCCACGTAGCCTGGGCCCTGGGCGCGATCGGGGGCGCGGATGCACGCACTACTCTTTTAAAAGCACTCGAATCAGAAGGGGAACCCACCGTGCTAGAAGAAATTCAGCACGCCCTGAGTATGCTTAATTAATCGAACAAGGCCTCGACAAAAACTTCGCCATCAAAGGGTTGCAGATCGTCCTGCCCCTCGCCCACCCCGATTAATTTTACCGGCAGATCCAGTTCCCGCCGCAAAGCCAGAACTATGCCACCCCGCGCTGTGCCATCCAATTTGGTAAGCACCAGGCCGCTGAGCTCGGTAGCCTGGTTGAATTCGCGTGCCTGTACCAGCGTGTTCTGCCCGGTCGTGGCATCTAGCACCAGCAAGGTCTCGTGCGGGGCCTCGGGGGCCTGTTTGTTGAGTGAACGGCGAATTTTCTTGAGCTCCTCCATCAAATTGACCTTGTTGTGGAGCCGCCCGGCCGTATCCACCAGCAACACATCGACACCACGGGCCCTTGCAGCAGCCATGGCATCAAAGGCAACCGCGGCAGGATCCGCCCCCTGCTGGGGCCGCACCATATCTACACCCGCCCGCTCTGCCCATACTTCGAGTTGCGGAATGGCTGCTGCCCGAAAGGTATCGCAGGCGGCCACCATCACCTTATGGCCAGAATCTACATAGCGTTTGGCCAATTTTCCCACCGTCGTGGTCTTGCCCGCTCCGTTTACCCCGACGACCAGGATCACCCAGGGTCGTCCGGGCAGGGGGCCCTCGAATTGGAGTCCTTTATCCAGCGCTACTTTCTGTGCAAGTTCTCTCTTGAGCAGTCGCAAAACCTCCTCGGCACCACCGTCAATTTTTTCCTCTCGCATGCGCTGGCGCAACTCGTCGACGATTTCCATCGAAGTTTCCAGCCCGACATCCGCCTGAATCAGAATGGCTTCAATTTCGTCGACCATATCGTCGTCGAGGCGAGTTCCCCCCCGCACTACCGCCACAATACTTTCGGTCATGGCAGTGCGGGTCTTTGCCAGTCCATTTTTCACCTTGCCCAGTAGGTTGCCTAACATGTTTCCCTTCTATCTTTTTAATGCTTCCTCTTCTATCGCTGGGTTCACAATGTAAATCATGGGCTCATCCTCCAGGACGAGCACCTCTGGTGCGGCCAGGTGCTGCCCTTGAGAATCGACCATAATCTCGACGGTTGGACGCGTGGGGTG
>CAXFTV010000179.1:0-2513 GCA_964005845.1 uncultured bacterium | reverse complement strand
CGATATATCCAGTGCCCACCCGCAGATGATGGAACTTTTGGGCAAGCTTCTCGGCCAGCGATTTATTCTGGACCACTTTATCATGCTCAACCGGGCCCCGGGGACCCGCGGCCGGCGCTGGCATGCTCACCAATACCTAGATGGGCAGTACGAGGTCGAAGATTTTTTCGGCAACGGCCATGCCCTGACCACTGAGTTTTTAGAGCAACAGTGCGTCCGCACTCTGTGCTATCCTGAAGGGGCGAGTGTCGCAGAGGGCGGCGAACTGGCGCTCATTCCGGGGGCCCACCTGTACCGCATCCCCTACAAATGGGATATCGAACGCACCGACGGGCATGAAGAAATGAAAGCGGGATGGCTGCGGGGAAAAGTTCACGCCTTTACCGGCGAACCGCTGAAAATCCTGGAGCTCGAGCTCCCGCCCGGCAGCATGGTTTCATTCGTCCATCACATGCCGCACTACGTGGGTTATCGCCAGCCCGATGCCCCGACCCGCTGGGGCCTGTTGATGGCCTACCGCACCCCGGCCCCCGAGGCTATCCCGGCCCGCTGGTCTAAAGGCGTCCCGGCCCACTGGGCCGAGCGCCAGGCGGCAGCTGGAAAATTGTCGGCGCCGGCCCAACGGGTATTTGCAGCGGACCATTTTCTCGCCTGACCATTAAAAGGCCCAAATGAGGCCATTACAATGGGCGGAGTCTGCCCGCAAACAAAAAGACCCGCGCGCCAAAACCCAGTCCAGGATTGCCCTGCGATACCAGCCTAAACTGTATCCCCGGCGGCGCCAGGTATACCGAAAAGTGCGCAGGCTACCTTTCAGCGGGTATCAGCTGCAAGTGAGAACCGCGCTTCGGACAACGCCTATTTGCCATCTTATTCCCTCTTATCTTCGGGCACTTCCGAGCGATCCTGCGGATCGTAAGCAATGCTTTTGCGACCCGCTTCCAGGTCGTAGAGGAGCCAGTCGCTGTCAGAGACCCCGAAAACGACTTCGTATTTCACCCCCGGGTGAATGATCGCCTGCTCGAAAACCCGGACGCAATCGCCGTGGCTGAGCTGGTGTGGATGTTCGGGCTGGTCGCGATCTCGATTGAAGTTGCCGATGCGCACGCACACCACCTCCATATCCTTGCGCGACGAGTACATATAACCCAGGTTTTCGCCAAAAACCTTGGTCACGGAATAGTAGCTGTCGGGGCGTGGCAGCATGTCCATTGTGCGCTGTATGTCGCGAGGGTAAAATGATTTGGGCAAAAGACCCGCGCGACTGGCATAGGCGATGCGGCGAGCCCCGTTCTGGGCCGCGCTTTCAAAGACGTTGTAGGTGCCGACCATACTCTGCAGGGCCTGTTCCCACTCGGCTCCAACGTTGACCAAATGGATGACTGCTTCCATGCCTTTGGTGGCCTCGAAAACGAGATCGAAGTCGGTAATTTCGCCGACGAGGGCATCATCCAAACCAGGAGTAGGCACGCGGTCCAGACCGCGCAACTCGTGGCGCTCCCCCATGCCCTTGACCAGATTTTGGCCGATTGCACCGGCGGACCCGGTAATCAGTACTTTCATCGCAAAGCTCCTTTCTATTCAGTGACTCCAAACAACTAAGCGGAAGAATGTTTTGCCGCGGCTGGCTATGCCCAAAACTCAAATTTGCAAAATTCGAGCTGCCGTCCCCCCCATGATCTGGTCCAGTTCATCGGCGCTGAGAAAATTGCAGTACTTCTCGATCCAATCGCGCGACTGGCGATAGGTGCAGAAGCGATTCTGGAAGGGCATATCGGTACCCCAGAGCAGGTGGTCGGCACCGATGTGTTCGACCATTTCCTCCAGGGTGGGCCAGACCTCGCGATAGGGAAAATCGAACAGATCCCCCAGGCGGACCGGGAAGCATACCTCTAGATTGCAGTTGGGATTTTGAAAGGGGGCCCAGATTTCCTCGGGCAGAACGATCTTTTCCCCCTCCAGAAAAGCCCGCCAGGGGAAACCGTGGGTGAGACTGCAGACCACATCCGGATAACGCTCCATCCAGCGCATCAAAATCTGCAATTCCCCAATGTACCCCCGGCGTTCCTCCGCCGGAGAAATCTCTCCGGCGATCTCGGCCGGCCCCGACCCCAGGGTAAAAAAAACGGGCACGTTCAGGGCAGTTGCCGCCTCCCAGAAAGGACGGAAAGACCCGTCGTCCCAGGGCTCGGTGCTGTCGATGTAGGCCAGTGGGGGGATAAACTTGATGGCGTGCAGGCCATGCTCATTGATGGCAGTATCGAGTTCGTCGATCACTGCGTCGGTTGCACTGCCAATCCGCCATTCGTCCACTGGTGCCATCGAACGCAGGCGCTCCGGGAAGCGCTTGCAACACTCGCCCAGATAGGCGCTGTCGCGGCCCAGCATGGGGTCGGTGTGCAGCAGGGCCACGTCCACCCCGGCGTAGTCCATCTCGCAGTTTAAACTGAATGGGGTGAATTCCAGATTGCGCAAATTGGGCGGATAAAAATGTTTAGTGTACTCATCCCCCT
>CAXFTV010000178.1:0-5742 GCA_964005845.1 uncultured bacterium | reverse complement strand
TGGCTACAGTGACCCCGTCCTTTGTAATCGTCGGGGAGCCGAAGCTTTTGTCGAGGACGACATTGCGGCCCTGGGGCCCCAGAGTCACCTTGACCGTTTCCGCCAATTTGTCCACGCCACGCAGCAGGGAATCGCGAGCTGCGAGGTCGAATTGAAGCTGTTTTGCTGCCATGAAAACCTCCTAAAAGTGTTTATACTAAGACCTTTATAAAAAAGGATGGAAAAGGTTTATAATGGGGGGAATACATCCCCTGGCACTCTTGTGTATAGAGTGCCAAAAATTTTATGATGAACCTCTAATATAGAATCTTTTTATAGCTTGCGCAATAGAAAAGGATTGAGCTTTATTTTTAGCCTATGAAAAAGACCTGGGTATGCGATCTGGGGTGGACGCCCTGTGCGGCAGCCGGAAGCCTGCAAAGAGAGCTGCGCGAATTGCGTCGCCAAAAGGCGGTGCCGGACCTGCTATTGCTGACCGAGCATCCTCCCACCTATACCTGTGGGCGCTCTACCCGGCCGGAGCATTTGCTGCTGGACGAGCCCGGGCGCACGCGGCGGGGTATTAGTCTGGCCGAAGTGGAACGCGGTGGCAGTGCAACTTATCATGGCCCGGGCCAGCTGGTGGGCTATCCAATTGTGGATTTGCGATCCAGAGGACGGGATGTGCACCAATATATAAGAGACTTGGAAGACACCCTGATGCGAACCCTGGCTGGTTTTGGTCTGGAAACGCACCGGCGTGAGGAATTGACCGGGGTTTGGAGCGGTGCGCACAAGATTGCGGCCATTGGAATTCACGTGCGCCACTGGATCACCCTGCACGGATTTGCTCTGAATATCTGCCCCGATCTGGAGCATTTCAAGGGTATTGTGCCCTGCGGCCTTTCCAGTGAGGCGGTCACCTCCATGGCCAGACTGCTGGGGGAGCCACCGGCGGTGGCAGGGGTTGCCGCTGAACTGAAGCGGTGCTTTGGGGAGGTGTTCAGCAGTGCCCTGGAGGAAGTTGACCGGGAAGTTCTGGTCGGTCTGGCAAGCCCATCCACGGGATCCGGAAGTATTGCCTATTTTTAAAAAAAATCATATAGTAGCTACTGATAGTTCACATTTATTGATGATACGAGGAGGTCCTATGACAGATTGGCGACCGATACCACCTGAAAACGGACAAAAAATCAGCTTGAACGGAGGGCGGCTCGAGGTGCCGGACCAGCCAATTATCCCCTATATAGAAGGCGATGGGACGGGACCCGATATCTGGGCGGCAGCCCAGCGGGTGCTGGATGCCGCGGTGCAAAAGGCCTATGGGGGGCGCAGGCAGATTGCCTGGATGGAAGTTCTGGCCGGCGGCAAGGCTTTTGAGGCCCTCGACAACTGGCTCCCCGATGCTACGATCGAGGCTTTTCGCGACTATCTCGTGGGTATAAAGGGGCCCCTGACCACGCCGGTAGGTGGCGGCATTCGCAGTCTGAACGTGGCCCTGCGGCAGATCCTGGATCTCTATACCTGCCTGCGGCCGGTGCGCTACTTCAAGGGAGTGCCCTCGCCAGTGCGCCAGCCGGAACTTGTCGACATGGTTATTTTTCGCGAAAATACCGAGGATATCTATGCCGGCATCGAGTTTGAAAACGGCACCGATGACAACCTCCGCTTTAAAAATTTGCTGCGGGAACACTTTCCCGAGCGCTATCAAAAAATCCGCTTTCCGGATACGGCGGGTCTGGGCATCAAGCCGGTTTCGCAGGAAGGTACCGGTCGGATTGTCAAGGCGGCGATCGAGTATGCCATCGCGCAGCAGTACGATAGCGTCACCCTGGTCCACAAGGGCAATATAATGAAGTTCACCGAGGGCGCCTTCCGCGATTGGGGCTACGAACTGGCCCGGGATCAGTACCAGGGCGAGGAAATCGACGGCGGTCCATGGACCCGGATCGAAGCGCCCGGCGGCGCGGAGATCGTCGTCAAAGACGTCATTGCCGATGCCTTCTTGCAGCAGATTTTGACCCGTCCGGCGGAGTACTCGGTGATCGCCACGCTCAACCTCAACGGCGATTATGTCAGCGACGCCCTGGCCGCCTGCGTCGGTGGCATTGGCATCGCTCCGGGAGGCAATATAAACTACGACACCGGACATGCCATCTTTGAAGCCACCCACGGCACCGCGCCCAAATACACCGGCCAGGACAAGGTGAATCCAGGTTCGGTAATTCTCTCTGGCGATATGATGCTGCGGCATCTGGGCTGGGACGAGGCCGCAGAGCTGATTGTCGAGGGGCTGGAGAAGACCATTGCCAACAAGATCGTCACCTACGATTTTGCCCGCCTGATGGAAGGCGCCCAAGAAGTCAAATGCTCGGAGTTCGGCAGCGCCATTATCGAGAATATGTAGCTGGGCCATGGACGGCAAACTGAGCCACGTCGACGAGAGCGGGCGCCTGCGCATGGTGGATGTCGGCGGCAAGCGGGAAAGCCGCCGCCTGGCCCGGGTGCGCGGCCAGATCCGCTTGCGGCCGGAGACCGTGCAGCTGATTCTGGGAAACCAGGTAGCCAAAGGCAATGTGCTGGAGGCGGCGCGCCTGGCCGGGATTATGGCGGCCAAGCGCACTGGCGAGCTGATCCCCCTGTGTCACCCGCTCAACCTCACCGCCGTAGAGGTCGACTTTGAGGTCGGCGAGGACTGCATCGAAGTCGAGACCCAGGCGCGGATTGAGGATCGTACCGGAGTTGAAATGGAGGCTTTGACCGCGGCGACGGTAGCTCTGCTGACAATATACGATATGTGCAAGGCTGTAGATCGGGGCATGGTGATTTCCGAGGTGCGGTTGATGGAAAAGCAGGGAGGGCAAAGTGGCACTTACGTGCGGGAGGAGGAAAAGGGGCGCTGAATAGACAAAAGTGCTGGCACCATTGATGGCTAGATGCCGAAAGGGCACCTGCGCGGTTTGAAAAAACTGCGCAGGTGTTTTTTTGCGCGCCTACTTCAACAGAGCGCGTGGCCAGTGGCGCCGAATGTGCCTACTTCTTCTCCGGGGGGGATGGGTGGGTTTTTCCCAGACTTGGATCTTCCGCCTTCAGTCCCGGGATCTGGTCCACCAGGGTTATATCCACCCGGCGGTTCTGCTGCCGACCTGCTGCCGTGGCGTTGGTGGCGATAGGTTCGGCGCTGCCGTAGCCTTTGAGGTGCATCTGCGCCAGGGGCAGGCGGTGCACTTCGTGCAGATAATCTCTGATCTGTTCGGCCCGTTGGAGGGATAGCGCGATATTTTTCTTCTCTTTCCCGGTGTTGTCGCTATGTCCTTCCAGGACGAGGGGCGCGTCGGGGAACTCGCGAATGAAACGGGCGACATAGTGCAGCCGTTCGTGCATTTCCTCGGAAAAATCGGGCCGGCCCAGACCGAAGAGGACGGTCTCCAGGACCACAAATTCGGGTTTTAGATAGGAACCTCGTTTGAGCGGAGCGGGCATTTCGTAGTCTAACTTCCGCGCCAGGCGGATCAAGCGGGCGTGGGCGCTGTCGCGCCACACTTTTTCGATGCGGACCAGTCCCGAACGCTGGGCGCGAAAGAAGACGGCAAAAATACTCCCCGGCTTTACGCCTTCGCGGCTGCCGAAGTTTATCCGGTAGAGGGTCCGGCTGGTCGCAACTTGTGTACCGCCTGGTCCCGGGGGCAGGTGGATCGCTTCGATTTTGTACTTGGATGGGGTGAAATCGCCGGGTGCCTCTGCTTTTTCAACGCTCTCCTGGGCAGTAGCTGATGCCAGTAGGAGAAGGCTGAGGAGGGGTGGGAAAAGGGGTGACATATGCGCTTCAGGAAAGTTTGTCCGCCAGTTTCAGGAGGACCGCCTTCTGGCTGTGCAAGCGGTTTTCGGCCTGGTAGAATATGATCGAGCGGGGATCGTCGAGCAGGGCCGCGTCGATTTCGTAGCCGCGGTGGGCCGGCAGACAATGCATGATGCGGAGGTCCAGATTTTGCAGGAGATCCCCGTTGAGTTGATAGGGCTGGAAGAGCTGGATGCGGCGCTCCTTTTCGGCGGCAAAGCTAGGGTCCGTGAAATACTCCATGTCGATCCAGGTGTCGGTATAGACCACGTCGGTTTCTTTCAGGGCTGCATGCAAATCTTCGGTTTTTTCGTAGAGGCCAGCTTGCTGCACCGCCTGGTAGAGTGGTTCGTCTATGGCGGCCGGATTGAGTTCTGGGGCGACCACTGTGATTTTCATGCCCATTTTCATGCCGGCGGCGATCAGCGAGTTGCAGACGTTGTTGTGTATTCCTACGTAGGTCAAGCGGATGCCCTCCAACTTTCCCACCTTTTCCCGGATGGTCGTGAGATCGGCCAGGGCTTGCATGGGGTGGTAGCGGTCGCAACATCCATTTATCACCGGGACGCGCGAAGTTTGAGTGGCGTGAACTACATCGGCATGTTTCAGGAGACGGACCAGGATAAAATCGGCGTACAGAGAAAGAACGCGGATTTCGTCGCCCAGATCGGCAAGGCCGAAATTGGTGGCATCCCAATCCATATATACGGCGTGTCCACCTAGTTGGTACATGCCAATTTCACCGGTATAGCGAGTGCGCGTAGAGGTTTTCTGAAAGAGCAGGGCCAGGTTGCGGCCTTTCATGGCAGCGGCGTAGCGGTCCGGAGCCGCCTTGAGCTCCATACTGCTTTCGATAACTTTCCCAACATCTTCCGCAGGCCAGTCTTTTAATGTGATCAGGTGCACTCTTTAGCCTCTCTTCTGGTTTATGCTCAGAGCAAATGTTTGCGGATTTTATCCAAGAGTTTTTGCTCGACTTCTTCAGCAGGACCCCGCAGTTGGCAACCGGAGGCTTTGGCATGGCCGCCGCCGTCGAAGTGGGCGGCGATGAGGCCGACGTCTACCTGGTTGCGGGAACGCAAGCTGATGCGGTAGGAATCGGGTTCGTGCTCTTTCAGCAAGACTGCCACTTCCACACCCTTGACCAGAAGGCCGTAATTTATCACTTCTTCGGCATCGCCGCTGCGCATGTCCGCGTGGCTGAGGTGGAGCGTGGCAATGCGGCCGTCGTCGTAGAGAGTAAGAGAGCCGATGGCTTTGCCGAGCAATTTGACCGAGGCGAAATCCTTGTTGCGAAAGAGTTGATCGGAGATGTAATCCAACCGGGCTCCATGTCGCACCAGGTCGGCGGCGACCTCAAAGGTGGTGGCCGTGGTCAGCGAGTAGCGAAAGCTGCCGGTGTCGAAAAGAATGCCGGTATAGAGCAGTTCTGCCAGGCTTGCATCGAGCTGAAGACCGGCGGCTCTGGCCAGTTGGTAGACCAGTTCGCAGCAAGAACTGGCCGTCGGGAGCATTAGATTGGCGCTGCCGAAGCACTGGCCGTTTTCGTGGTGATCGATGTTGAGGATGCGGGTATCTGCATCCAGGTAGTGCTGCACATGGCCAATGCGCTCCAGGATGGGACAGTCCAGGACGATGGCATTGCGCCATTTGACCGGGGGGGGCGCCGCTGCCAGCTGGATATTTTCCCAGCCGTCCATAAAGTCATAGGCCGGCGATATGTCCTGCAGGATGACACTTGCTTTTTTGCCCGTGTTTTCGAGCATTGCCTGCATCGCTAGGCAGCTCCCTATCCCGTCTCCATCGCTGTTGACATGGGAAGTCACGAGAAAGTCGTCTTCCCGGGTAATGAATTCCACGGCCTCTTGCAGGTCCGGAAGGTTAGCGATTTCGCCTATTGGGGACATACGTATGAAAAACCTCTG
>CAXFTV010000177.1:0-4420 GCA_964005845.1 uncultured bacterium | reverse complement strand
TGGTCTCTTCGGTCCAGACCAGTTCGAGCCCCTGGATACCCATTTCCGCCACCTGGGCAAAGGGCAGGTGGGGGTTTTGCAGAGAGCCAATGCGGTAGGCGATCAGGTGAGACATAATGAATTTCTCCGGCGAGAAATAAGGTGGATGTCGTCTATCCTGCGGCATAAAAAGATCCCGGCGAAGCCATATGGCCATCGCCGGGATCTTTTACGGGTCGATTAATTACTCATATTTGCATGTGCATACTTTCGGCGTCCCCATGGGCGAGCACATTGCCCGCCACGGTCCGGTAGTGAGATCCCATGATGGACAGCTCAAAAGCTTTAATTATCGAAACGCCAGGAAATTCCAGCATCCTCTTTCTGGCATCGCAATAATCCATGGCCTTTTCGTAGACCGCCTGGGCGCTTTCCAGAGTAATGCTGCCCTTACTTATAGACTCGCGCACACCGTGGACATAGTCGCGCACTTCGGAGAGCCCTCTATCTCTACTAAAACGCACCAGGGCTTCGTGGGCATAGTCGAGCATGTGGGCAAACTGCTTCACGCTGCTCGCATCCAGTTCGATCTGGCCTTTTGCAGAGGCGGCGATATCCTCCCAGAATTTGGCGAAGGATTTGGCCTCGGCCCGGGTGCGTTGCAACAGGGTCCGATCGCGTTGAAAGGCATGTCTGAGAAAATTGAAGTACTCCCCCTGGCCCCGCACGATCTGTTTGAAAAAGAAGCGCATGGCGGCGTAACCTTCGCGGCGTCCGACCGTGCGATGTGTAAAGATGTGGGTATCGACCCGCTCCATCATGCCTCGAGCGCGCTCGTAGATCGCCTTGCGGTTGAACAGAGAGGCCAGAATATGGCTGAACCCATCGTGCAGGTTCTTGGGTCCCATAATCGGTTCGTACTGCAGGTTTTCGTTGACGTTGTTGATGTCGTCGTTGCCTTCGAGTAGACGACCCTGCTCTTTCAACTCGGTGTAGAGTGGAGTATGGGGCATTGGCGTCAATTTGCCGGTCATGGAGGAGAAGATGCTGTTGCCCTTGACAAAATCGACGATTAAATCCGCCGTCTGGCGGGTATCCACATCGGTGCCGTAGATAAAACCTGCAGATACTTCGATGCCATGCTGATGGAGCAGGCGCACAGTATCCTCGGGCTTGGTTTTGATATTCTGGATCTTGTTCATGCCCTTCAGGGCTTCCGGGTCCGGGTTTTCAATGCCCAAAAAGACGTGGGTAAAACCGGCTTGCCGCATCAGGGGGATCAGGTGGGACAGGTTATCCTTACCCAGATCGATACTGGCCTGGGTGAAAAAGTGGAAGGGATAATTATTCGCGCGCTGAAATTCTATCATGCCCTCCAGGATATTCTCCATGGCTTCGGGCTCCGAGACAAAATTGTCGTCGACCGTAAAAACGCCGCCTCTGAAACCGGTGTCCAGAATGGCCTGCAACTCCTTGCCCACCGCCGCCTTGTCTTTGGCGCGTGCAAAGCCGCCGTTGAACTGGACGATATCGCAAAAATTGCAGCGGAAGCGGCAGCCCGCCGTGGTCTGGATCATCATAGAGCGATAGTTTTGCGCGTCGATCAGGTCCCAGCGCGGCGGCGGCACATTGTCCAGAGGTTTGAATATTTCTTTGTCCTGGAGATATTTGCGCGATCCGCTGGGCTCGTTGAGGACGCGCTCGGGAATGAAAAGTTGAGGCGTCTCCGCGCTGTGCACGGGCCGCTCCTCCAGGGCGCGATTGAGCGGCTCGATCCACGGCGTCGCCTCTCCCCAGGCCAGATAGTCCAGGCCATCGTGCAGCGCCTTCTCTGCCTCGGTGTGGGGATTCAAAATAGTATCGCGATAAGTCGAAGCCATGGGCCCACCCAACACCCAGGGCGTATCGGTTCCTTTAGCGGGCCCGTCGAGCAATTCGACGAGCGATTCCCGCTGAATGCTCATGGCGCTCACAAAAACGGCGGTGGCCTCCTGTATGCGGCGGTTCAATTGGCCATCGGAGGGCAGCTCGACATTGAGATCAATCAGTTCGAAGTCCCACTCATCCTGGGGCATCATAGCCGCAAAACTCACCAATCCCAGTGGGGGAAAAGCCGCCTTTCGCGCAGAGTATTTAATTACGTACTTATAGCTCCAGAAAGAATCGGCGGGAAACGCGGGAGCGATGAGAAGGCCTTTTTTTCGCTGCATTGATATTCACCTTTTCGCCATCTTTAAAGCGAGGCGCGTGTAACTGGGTTTGATCCGCAGGACGGACCAAGTTAAATAGGGCGAATGTTTCCTCTAGGTCAAGAGTTTTATTCGCCGTTTTACAAATTATGGACCTGAAATATGGAAAGGTCCGGGGTTATCGGTTTAAATTTAAGTAAAATCGGCAATACCGCAACCTCGCAGGGGAAAGCCGAGGCAGGCCTTGCCCCTGCTCCTGTGGCAGCTAAGTTCGATCTATCTTCTACGCCCCAAATCAAATCTAAGAAACGCTTTCAATAATTTCCATAAAGTCACATATAAACAGTATATTATGACCCTTCTTAAAGCAGCTGAAAAGCGCTCGTCCAGAGGGTGTAAACGCGAGGCCGGGACCGGCGCCTGAATTCGGACTTGAATTCCATCACGCGAGGACGATCTGCGGCCGTCGCGAACTTGCCGCGGCGCCGGAGATATGCGGTGCTGTTTATGCGACTTTATCTACTGCTCCAACCGAGCGCGCTCAAACTGACTTTTTACGTGGGTGATATCGGCTCATGCGATGACGCGCAATCCGGCCCCCCTGCTGCGGCCAACATCATAGGCCAGGAGGCGCTGCAGCGAACCCGAAAAAGTTGTGCTGAACTCTTGAAATTTATATACTTAGGTGGCGTATGGCAAACCCGATCGGCACCTATTATCCAGGATGTGCGGCAGTGCGTGGCACGAGCGTTCCACCTCCTGCTGTGCCGGTGATATTACAGGGACTTCGAGCACCGGTTTGCACAGCTAAAACGCAACATCGAACCCAGGGAGATTAACTTATGGTATTCCCGCTGCCAAAACCGACCCGATTTAGAGTGCGGAAGGCGAGAGGGGGACCTTGGTCCGTAGCGATGCGGATCAAGCCTGGAGCAACAGCAAGATAAAGCGCATGAGTGTCACCGCAGGAGTGACCACCTGGGCCCTGGCCTACGCGATCCTCGCGCCCAAAACGGATGGTTGGTTCAAGCATAGGGCCTCCCATCGACGCACAGCTCTGGTCAACTTCGGCACCGACAAAGGGTTGCCCGCAGCGCCGAGGGTGGAATACGGATCGCGCCTTGACCGCAGGCATGCAGGCGATGCCGAATATCATCCCCGGATCGGATTTCCAACATTGACACTGCGGAGAAATTATTGGCACTTGCTATTAGCACGATGGAGTTTTTGACGCTCAAACCCTTTAACCCCGAGCTGATTGGAGCAGAAAATCACCGCGTTCACAAACGATAGGGGCAGTGAGAAAACCGCACTTGCACAGCCCGCGCAGGCGCGCATCGCCAGCATCCCGGACGGGGTTAATGTGGAGGAGACAGGCTAGAGGATGTGGCGAGACAATACAGCCGCAGTGCTGCTGATCTGTTGTCTACTGGCGGCGCCCGGCAAAAATCTGCAGGCCCAGTTTGCCTCCCCTCGTCCCGGAGGGCTCTATGGTTCGGTGGGGGTGGGTTTTATCAACCTGCAGAAGGGAGTCGGGATGGGCATTCCGCTAGGTTTGACCGCGGTTTCGTCGAGTTATCGCTTTATCGGTTCTGCCAGCCTGCTGGATATCGGCCTGCTGCAGGGAAGCGACCGGAACCTCCGCTACCAGCGCGCCTACATCGGCGCCGGCAGGAGACTCGGATGCGTAGATACGCAAACCAACTACCTGGTTTCAAGTTTTCACTGTTCAAGCGGCACCGACGCGCTGCATTCTTTCAGCGTCGACCTGAGCTATGTCGCGCTGGAAAACCTGTGGTTGGGCGGCCGTTCGGGACAGCTTTTTACCGGCCTGGGATATCGCTTCTTGAATCCGCCAACTCCGTACGGAACCGTGGGCATGCACTTTGACTCCAGAGGTCGCATAAGCAGCGGCTTCAAGGTGACTTTTGGCAAGGACTACATGTTTTTGGGCCTGCTCTGGGGCTACCGGACCAGAGCGCCCTAGAAACCTTCTCATCCCGTTACATAGCGCAGGATCTCCACGACCTGCTCGGGGGTGGCGGCCACGGCCTGGGCGGCGGCGTCTACTTCTTTGAGCGCGTGTCCAATGCTGGCATCGTGCAGAACGATGAGGGGCTTGCCCAGGGCGGCGGCAAAACCGGCGTCAAAAGCGGCGTTCCACTGACGATATTTGTCGCCGAAACGCACGACCACGACATCGGCATCAGCTGTCGCTGAACCTGCTGCTGCCCCTGATGCGAGCGGGCGGG
>CAXFTV010000176.1:0-7361 GCA_964005845.1 uncultured bacterium | reverse complement strand
TATCACCTGGCAGGTTTAGCAATCGGGGCGGCCATCAACGCAAGGCGCGACGATGCCACCGGTCTAGCGAAGGTAGCAACCAGCGAATGTATGCTATAAAGCCAATTAATGGGATACTTGTCTATGGCAGATAATATTTTCAGACGGGAAACTATGGACAAGCTGTCGACGCCAGATGATTTGGATAGGGCGTTAGAAGCCTCCTCATCATGGCACTGGATGGCGATGGTCGCGTGCGGCGTAGTCCTGATCGGCGCTATTGTCTGGAGTTCTCTGACCAGGGTACCGGTTTTTGTAGAGGGTTCCGGTATTTTGGTCGGCACCTCCGAAGTGCTGGAATTCAATATCTCGGCGCCAGCGGATGGACGCGTTTCCCGCCTTTTGGTTGAACCGAGCCAAATGGTCCAACCTCATGAGATCATTGGCAAAATGGAAATTGAGGAGATCGATAAACAGATCGAGGATATGCAGGCGCATATCAGTGACTACCATTCGAAATACAAAGCCATTCTGAATTTTCAAAAGACGGCGAGAGAGCAGAATGCAGAAGTGGAGAAAAAACGCGATCTGGAAATGCAGGGACGCTTCGCTTCTCTAAATGAGCGCATAAAAAGGCAGGAAGCACAGGAGGAGCGAAAGCGAAAATTGGCGAAGCAGGGATATGTGCCACGAAGCGAATTGGAGGATTTGCGCACCCAGATTGAGATGACGCAGGATGAGATTTACGTCACTCAACGCACTTTGACGGAGAGCGTTCTACAGCAGACCCAGCTTTTTATACAGGATGAGCGCGAGTTGCTGGATCTCGATTTGCAAATAAGGGAGAAGTCCAGAGAACTGGAATTGCTGCAGGGCCAAGCCCTCAAGGACGGAGTTATTCGCACTCCCTACCGGGGTATAGTTTCAGAGATCAAAGTCGACAACGGTCAGTTCGTCACCCGCAACGACGTTCTCGTCAGCCTGATCCCGACGCCGGGCGAGCTGGTGGAAGAAGATATCAATGAGTTGCGGCAGGGTATCGTGTTTATCAAGGCCACCGAAGGCAAAAAAATAAGAAAGGGTATGGCCGTCAAACTTCTACCAAGCGTTTACGAGGAACAGGATTACGGACAGATAGAAGGTCGGGTGCGGGAGATTTCGCGCGTATCGCTGACCGATGACGGCCTGCACCGGCTGCTCAAAAATAAGCGGTTGATCAACACGCTGGTCGAAGAGGACGCGCCGTTTAAAGTAATCGTCGATTTGGAGATAGAGCAGAATAATACAACCGGGTTGAGATGGTCGGCTTCAACTGGTCCCGATACACCGCTTGAATTCGGTACCATTGTGCATAATAAGATCGTTGTGGACCGCGTTCGTCTAATAGAGCTGGCGATACCGGCAATCAAACAATTTTTCACGCCGGAGGAATACCTGCCGGAGAACGAGGGCCGGAGCGCAGATGGCATGACAGGGCAGGCATCCGCGCCGTCCCAAATCGAGTAGGCAGGCGATTATTCAATGCCCAAGAAAAAAGTGCCGATAATCTTACAGATGGAAGTGGTAGAATGCGGTTCGGCCTGTCTCGGTATGGTCCTGGCCCATTTTGGCCGCTGGGAGTCGATGGAAAGGTTGAGAACTGCCTGCGGCGTGTCCCGGGACGGAGTATCAGCCGGCAATATTGCCCGGGCAGCACAACAATTTGGTCTACGGGTCAGGGCCTTGAGTACAGGCGTTTCCGGGCTGGCTGCCCTCCCCTTCCCCCAGATACTTTTCTGGAACTTCAATCACTTTGTGGTACTCGAGAGGATTACAAAAAAAGGTTTCCACATAGTAGATCCCGCCATGGGACGACGGGTCCTCTCCAACAGTGAATTCGATGCTGGTTTCACCGGAGTGACGATTTGTACTACCCCCTCCGACCAGTTTGAGAAAAAAGGCCATCCCCCATCGCTCACAAATGAGTTTTTCGAACGCATGTCGGCCTCTCGAAAAGACCTGATGCTTATTATCCTGGTCGGCATATTGGCTGCGATTCCAGGCATTATCATACCTTCTTTCAGCCGCGTGTTCGTCGACTTTTATTTAGTCGAGCGCTATGAATCGTGGTTGGACTGGCTGCTTTGGATCATGCTGGGAACGGCCATCATGGTCTCCCTCATAACAGCTCTGCAGCAAACGCTCATACTGAAATTGTCTACGAAAGTGTCCATCGCCGGGGCTGGCGAGACGCTGTGGCGGCTGCTGCGCCTGCCCATAAACTATTTCATGCAGCGCACCACGGGTGAAATCGGAGGGCGTATCATGCTCACCGACGAAGTGGCCGGAACTATTACGGGTCCCATACTGAACATAATTATTGGGGCGATCCAGATCCTGATCTATCTGGCCGTCATGTTGACTTACAGCGCGTCTTTGACCGCGATCACCTGCGGCCTTTCTCTGGTCAATGTTTGGATCCAGTACCGCGTAGCCTTGAGGCTGCAGGGGGCAAGCCAGCGGCTCGAACTGGAGCAGGGCAAATACGATGCCAATAGTCTGCAGAGCCTGACATTGATAGATTTTTTCAAGGCCTCCGGATTGGAACACCTCCTTTTTTCCAGGAACATCGGGGCGCATTCCCGGTTGCTCAATGCGGAGCAGACGCTTGGCCGCTCCCAGAGGTCTGTGGGCGTTTTGCCGGGATTTCTCTCATCGCTGCTGATGTTGGCCGTCCTGTTTTTCGGTGCCCTGGAGGTGATGGATGGGCGAATTACGATTGGTATGTATGTGGCCTACCAGGCGCTTGCCCGTCTCTTTAACATGCCGCTTACGCAAATCGTCAGCTCATTCGCCAGCATTAATGCCGTATCCGGTACTTTTATGCGGATCAACGACGTGTACCGGAGCGCCGAGAGTTGGGAATTTCGGCAGCTTGAAGGCGAGGTTGAACTGAAGGCCACCAGCGATATATCCGTGCGGGGGTTGACCTATGCTTTCTCGCCGAACAATCCTCCTGTCCTGCGCGATTTGAGTGTCGATATACAGGCCGGTAGCGTTGTCGCCCTGGTGGGTATGTCCGGCAGTGGAAAGTCGACTCTGGGGCGCCTCATTACAGGGTTATTCGAACCGCCGAGGGGGACGATTTTCGTAGATGGTCATGACCTGCACGACATTCCGCGCGAAACCCTTAGGGACCGGGTTCACCTAGTCGAACAGGACAACCTGATGTTCAAGGGCACGGTGACTGAAAACCTTACGGTGTGGGATAATACTTTGCCCGATTCTGCCCTGGTGGAAGCGTGCCAGGCAGCGGGGATACACCAGGACATCACCATGCGCAAGGGAGCATACCAGAGTCAAGTGGCCGATCGCGGTGGAGATGTGAGTGGTGGCCAGCAACAACGCTTTGCCATAGCGCGCGGTCTAATTCGAACCCCTTCCGTCCTCATTCTAGACGAATCCACCTCCGCTCTGGATGCCGATACAGAACACAGGGTTCTCGAAAATCTTCGCAGCCTGGGCATCACCGTGATCCTGGTATCGCACCGTCTGAGCGCCATAAGGGATTGCGACGACATCATCGTCCTGGATGGCGGCTGTATAGTGGATCAGGGCACCCATGGGGAATTGCTCAAAAAGAGCGTTATTTATCAGCAGATGATGGCGACCTTAAACGACTGACAATGTTATATCCTGACGACCATGGTGGATAAAACTACAACGCAAGATTCCCACGTGCAACGGCGGGATAACGAAGCGGCCGAACTGCATCAGGCATTGCAGAATTTCGACTCAGTAGTCCGACGCGGAGCGAAAATCTCAGCTAACAAGTTCTCGGATACCGATGTATTTCTGGCCTGTCAGCGAATTGGCGACCGCATTGGAATTGATATAAAGCGGTCCCGATTTTCCGCTCCTGAAAACAGTTTTAAACAAGAACTGCAGTATGTGGCGAATGCCTCCAAGTTCCGTTTTCGCAAGATCATGCTGCCTGAAAAGTGGCCCCAAAAAGATTACCATATCCTGCTTGGCCAGCTCCGTGAGAGCCAGGCGCCCGTGGTTATCGAATACACCAAGTTCCATGGTGTGGTCGTATATGGGCCAGATGATTACGAACGGTCGAGGCCTTTGACTGATGAACTGGCGGCCTCTATACAGACCGTCGCCTACCAGATCTATTCTCCCCTGCCGGACGAGGTGTTTTCGGTGGCGAAACTCATGGCCTACGGTCTGAAGCAGCACGCCCCGGAGGTGGTCGTCTATTTGTTGACGATGGCCGTCGTTACCGCAATCGCTTTCGCAGTGCCAATGGCGACCGGGTTCCTCTTCAATCACGTAGTGCCTAATTATGAGCAGACACTCTTGTTTCTGGTCTGTTTGGCCTTGTTTCTGGCCTATGGTATGACATTTGTCATGAACCTCGTCGGGGAACGCGCAGCCTTGCGGCTGGAGGGGCTTGTGGGCAGGCGTTTGCAGGCGGCGGTCATCGACAGGTTGCTCCGCTTGCCGCAGGACTTCTTCGGAACCTATGCCACGCCGGATCTGATGCTGCGGGTAAATACCGTCGAGACCACTCGTCGATCCCTCACCATGATGGTGTTGGGGTCGATCAACGGTTTGATGACCATTGTGTACGGCATAGTCCTGCTGTTCTACTATCATCCGCCGTCGGCCGGAGTGGCATTCGCTTTGATGCTCGCTTTGCTCATTGCTGCCAATATCATCGGATTCCTGGGGCTTAAGGCCTTCTACCAGGGCGAAGCCATGACTGCGAATGTCTTGAGCATGGTATACCAGATGGTTGAATCCATCAATCTGATCCGGATCTTCGATGCGGAAATAAGGTCCTTTACCCGCTGGGCGGACAACTATCTGAATATGCGGGGGCGGCTGGTGCGCAGCATGCAGTACGAAAATCTCTACAAGGTCGTACAGAAAGGTTTCGATGTCCTTGCCTTGACATGTACCTTCTGGGTGATCTCGCAGAGCCTGGACGAAGAGAACGTCCTGTCCCTGGGAGATTTCCTGGCATTTGTGACTAGTTTTTCCATGGTACTGGCCAGTCTGTCCCAACTCGCAGGCAACGTTATTTCCGTATATCGCCAGGTACCCATGCTCAAACGGGTGGCGCCCATTCTGGAGACAGTGCCTGATATCACCGCAACGAAGTCGGACCCCGGCGAAATCAGCGGTGCCATCGACCTGGTGAAGGTGACCCATTCCTACGACCCGGAACAGAAACCGGTCATCGATGACCTTTCGCTTTCGATAAAACCCGGGGATTACATAGGAATTGTGGGCAGAACCGGCTGCGGAAAATCCACCCTCCTCAAAATACTGCTCGGCTTTCTCACTCCACAGCAGGGCCGCGTCTATTTTGACCGGCAGGATCTGCAGCGTCTCGATCTCGAATTGATCAGACGCCAGTTCGGTGTCGTGTTGCAGGCCAATAAACTGTTTGCCGCTACAATTTACGAAAATATAGCGACGGGAAGGGAGGTCGGGACCGATGAGGTCATGGCGGCGGCGGAAGCTGTTGCGCTAAAACCAGATATCGACGCCATGCCCATGGGATTGGACACCGTTGTTACCGAATCGGGTACGGCGTTTTCGGGTGGACAAATCCAGCGCATTGCGCTGGCGCGAGCGATATTGAGCAATCCCAAGATCCTTTTCCTCGACGAAGCCACCAGTGCCCTCGACAACCTCAGCCAACAGCGCGTGGTCGACACCCTGAAACAGTTCACAGGTACGCGCATCGTTGTCGCCCATCGCTTCGTGACTGTCAAGCACTGCGATCGGATCCTGGTTATGGACCAGGGGCGGATCGTCCAGCAAGGGCGTTTTGACGAACTGTTGAAACAGGATGGTTTATTCAAAGACCTGGCCAGACGCCAGATTCTTTAGGAAGGTATACTTATGCCGAGCGGCGATAAAAAGTGGCTAAACACTCTGATCCTCTTCGGTAATCTCGAAGACCAGGATCTCGGATGGTTTGAACGCGTGGGTACGGTCGCGCAGGTGAAAGCTGGCACGAGGGTAATCTCTGCAGGTCAGGAAGGAAGGGCTCTCATCATAATACTGGACGGAAAGATCGAGGTTACCACTAGCCAGGAAAGGTCGCTGGCAACCCTCCTGCCGGGGGAAATTCTCGGCGAAATATCTCTGGTCGAACAGCGAGCCACCATTGCCAATTGCACGGCTTTGACGGATTGTTGGCTGTTGTCGGTGCCCTTTGTCGATATTAAGCAGCGTCTGGCTGACGAAGCGGCTTTTGCGGCACGGTTCTATCACGCTATTGCAACTATTTTGGGGGCCCGCTTGCGAAATATGGTCCAGACTCCCATCACGGAAGGCACGGATATCTTCCAGGACGGAACTGAATTTGAGGGAGAACTGGACTTCGCAATGATGGACAAGACCGGTGTGGCTGGAGCCCGTTTCGACCGCCTTCGCAAAAAATATGTACCGGAATAATCGCGCAATTTAGCATGGCAATTAGTGGCCGTTATTGCACGCGAGTTATAGACTGCTGGACTGGGAAAGATATGAATTCAGGAGAGGGTGCTGGACTATGGCTCTAAAACTGGGGAAAAAGAAAACCATCGCCTGCTTGATCCTATTTTTTTTCTTCTTGATTATGTATTTTAGCGGGGCCTTAAAATTCACTGGCAATGCGTCCGTAAAATACCCTGTTGCTGGGGAATCCCCTTGAGCTTACCACATTTTACCAGCAGGCAGATAGATCACATATTGAGCCGATGTTGATGCTTTTGTGTGCAAAGCAGGTGATTAAAGCTGCGAGCGCGAAGAAAGGTGGGGAGCGAGTTTGCATTTTGGCTGCCGCTGATCTATATAATATGGGCATTTTTTGTGAGAACAGTTTCTACGAGGTGTATAAGTCAAAAATTTTGAGGTGTATAAGTCAAAGGTTAGAAGTCCGAGCGGCCTCAATTTACAATATTGAAAGAGAGGAATGCTTCCATGGATAATGAAAAGGATAAAAACAACGACACTCCCGACGAAAATATCGAGAGTAAGGAATTAGATCTGAATGAATTGGATGCTGCTGTCGGCGGCACGGGAGGAACGGCACGGCGTCGCGACGATATCGATCAGGTCGATGAGGTGACGATCCAGCGTGATGCAGACATCGAAGCGGGGGCCTTCCGCGGATTCCAGTACGATATTGGTCAGGCCCAGGACGTTACACCGATGGCTTCGGATGGCCACCTGGCGGGCAATCTGGATCCCGAAAGCGGCGATGCCAACTACCACTCCATAACGCTGGAAGCGGGTCAGACCTACACCTTCGACACCTTCGGTTCCGATTTCGATACAACGCTGGCCTTGTTCGATACCGAGGGCAATGCCCTGACGGCGAACGATGATTCGGGTGG
>CAXFTV010000175.1:0-7523 GCA_964005845.1 uncultured bacterium | reverse complement strand
TACCAGTGGATGCCGTCCTGGGTGATGGGGATAATGCCGCTGCGCTTGAGGCGCTCGCAGTTGTCCAGAAAGTGATCCCAGGTGGGTGGATTGAGATCGGCGCCGGCGCGTTCGTAGAGGGCCGCGTTGCAATAAATTTGCAGTGAGAGAACACTGGTGGGAACGGCATAAAAGCGATCCTCGTAAACCAGGGGATTATAATAGAGTGGGTCAATGCTTTCCAACCAGCTTTTGTTGGGGCTGTCGTAGGAGGGCCCCTGCAAATAGCTGGTTATGTCGAGGACGTGTCCCTGTTCTACATAGGCATAGGTGAGACCCGTTTCGGCGGTGGAAAAGGACATGATATCGGGGGGATTGCCTTCCATGACCCGGATCATCAATTCCTGGTAGCCGCCGCCGCCGCCGCTGGCTGGTTCGACGCTGATATGGGAATGCTTTTGGGCAAAGCGATCAACCGCTTCCCACATGAGCTGATTGAAGGAGGTCTGCGAAGCGCGGGGCTGGAGGTTGGAAATCTCCATGATATTGGCGTTGGGCAGATGAGCGCCGCAGCCGCCGGTCAGGGCGCTTGCCGCCAGGTATTTCAAGAAGTCTCTGCGCTGCAAAATTACCCCTTTACCGCACCTACGGTCAAGCCTTCGGTAATCCGATCCTGGAGCAGGAGGAAGACAATCATCAAGGGCAGCATGACGATCACCAGACCAGCGAAAAGTTCGGTCCAGCGAGATTCGGTCGACATATTCCAGAACAGAGTCTGCAGACCGCGCGCCAGGGTGTATAGTTTGCCGGTGCGCAAAAGAATGAGCGACCAGAAGAACTCGTTCCAGAAGTTGATGAAATTGAAGATGGAGACGGTGATAAGACCGGGTTTTGCCAGGGGCAGCATGATCATCCAGAAGGTTTTCAAAGGCGATGCCCCGTCGATTAGAGCCGCTTCCTCCATTTCGGTCGGCAGGGTTTTGAAAAAACCGGTGAGCACGAAGATTGAAAAGGGCAAACCAGTGGCGATGTAGAGCACGATGAGGCCAAGGTGGCTGTTGGTCATGTGCATGTGCCGCATCTGGACGAAGAGGGGGAAGAGGTACAGCATGGGCGGGACCATCATGGCTGCCAGAAAGAGATAAAACGCAAATTGCCGGAAGGGGAAAACCACGCGTGCCAATACATAGGCGGCCATGGCTGCTACCACCAGCGACCCGCAGGTTGACAAAACTGTAATATAGGTGGTATTCAAAAAATAGTGGCCGATTTCGGCATTGGCCCAGGCATAGGAGTAATTGCTCCAGCGCAGCACTGCCGGCAGGGACCAGGTGCTGGCAAAGAATTCGGCGTTGGTCTTAAAAGAGGTGTAGGCCACCCAGAATAGGGCCACCAGCGAACTCAGGCAGTAGTAGCCCATGAGCAGCATGGCCACGATCCTCAGGGGGTTGAACCCTTTTTTCTCATTCATTGGTGTATAACCTCATTAATATTCGATGGTTTCGCGTCGCATCAGGCGGTTGACGACGAGGCTGAAAATCAGTACCAGAAGGAACATCACGACGCCCATAGCCGAAGCATAGCCGATGCTTTGTCCCTGGAAGCCGGCCCAGTAAATATAGGTGCCCAATACTTCGATAACGTTCGGGTAGCCACGGGTGATTACGAAAATCAGGGCAAAGGCTTGAAAGGCGCCGATGATCCAGAGAATCACCAGGATCTGAACTACGTCCCAAAGCAGGGGCAGGGTGACGTGGCGGAATTGTTGCCAGGCGTTGGCGCCGTCCAGTTCGGCTGCTTCGTAGAAGCTCAGCGGAATTTTCTGCAGGCCGGCCAGGAACAGGATCACATAGGTGCCCAGACCCTGCCATATCATGGCAATCGTGATGGCGGGCAGTGCGTTGTGGCGGCTACCCAGCCAGGGGCGGGTGAAATCCTCCAGGCCAACGCCTCGGAGAGTTTCGTTGAGCAAGCCGATAACGGGATTGTAGATGCTGCCCCAGAGAACGGCCGTGACCACGACCGATAACAGGGTGGGCGCAAAAATGATGAATTTGAGAAAGCGTTCGAAGGGCGGTTTTTTGGACAGGATGACGGCAAAGAGAAGGCTGAGCGGAAAGACCAGCAAAAAACCTAAAATTCCGAAGAGAAGGACGTTTTCCAGGGCCATGATAAAAGTGTGGTCGCTGAAAGCGCGCGCGAAGTTGGCGAGGCCGATAAATTCCTTTTCGGGGGATATGCCGGACCACGAGGTCAGCGAATAATAAAAGGCATTGAGTACTGGAAGGACGAAAAACACAGTGTGCAAAAAGAGGGCCGGGAGTAGCAGGGGCAAGATCAGTTTGCGAAGTTCGCGCTGAATCATTGGGTGGTCTCCTGTATCTTTTGCCCCAGTTTTTCGATGGCCTCTTCGACGTGGACGACCTTATTTTTGGAGGCGGCGCGCAATTCCACCAGCCAGCGCACAAATGCTTCGTTTTCGCGTTCGCGCAGCAGGGTAAACTTTATGTTTTTCTTTACTTGTTCAAAAGGACGTCTGCCCGTTTCCTTGCGTTTAAGGACTTTGGCGATGGAGTAGAGGGAATTGTGCTCGATGGGGCCGAGCAGGGCGCCAGTCTCGGCCTCCATCGCTTCTTTGGCCAGGGTGCCATAACGTGGTACATCATAGTGGTGCAGGTGCAAGGTGCCCTCTGCTTCACGGCCGCCGTGGCGCACGGTATGAGCGGCAGCCAGCTGTCGCATGATATAGGTTTGGGTCAGATCTTCCAGGTCGGAAGAGCCCTCGAGTTCCGCGAAGAATTTGGCGGTTTCCAACTCGCTGTCGAGGCGCTGGCCGAGCCATTTGTAGACCATCGGGTCCTCGCCCAGTGCCCGTATTGCTTTTACCGCTTCTCCAGAAGATTGGCCACTCTTGATTTTTTGGGTCAGATCTGAAAGGAGGCCAACCAGGGGCCTGGCGCGCTCTAGATCCCGCCCGATCTGGGTTCTCAACTGGTTTGCGAGGTTTTCGCTTTCGAGTTGAATTTCCACCACTTCCACCATTGAGGAGGTTCGAAAGGTTCGCGGATTGTTTTCGTAATTGGCGAGCATTTCCGCCTCGCTGACCGGCGCGGCGCCGGCGCCGGCGCGGCGGCGCATTTCCCTGATCAGGCTCTCCTCTTTTTTGCTTTCCAGCCATTCTTTTATTTCGGGTCTTTCGGCGAAGCCGATGGCGCGTGCTTCCATTACCAGCAACTCCGGAATCTTGACATCGCGCTCCAGATAAAGGGCCACTTTCAGGCTGTCGTCCACGTAGCGGCCCTGGCGGATGAACTGCGAGAGGGAGACGGCTTCTCCCAGGGTGATATAGCCATTTTTATGGCGGAATAACTCGGCTTGGGAATCGGCGTCGGAGAGGTAAAAGACCTTTTTTTCGCCCTCCGCTTTCGCTTTGCCGCTGCGCAAGATGCGCATGAGCAGAGCCATGTTTTCGGGGATCATTTCCCACTCGAACTGGGACGCCAGCGAATCAATATAAATCCGGCTTTCTCTTTCCAGGCGCTGGTGCGACAATTCTTTGTGAATCTGGGGAGCTGCCTGCTCAAAGGAGACCGTCCTTTCATCCAGAACTTTGAAAATCTCAAAACCTTTTGAAATCGGCAGGATGCCTGAGATGGCGCCTTTCTCCAGGCCGAAAAGGGCGGTGCGCACGGCGGGGACGGCGTTGAAACGGCTGTAGAAATAGGGTTTTTCACCCCCTTTTGCTGCGCTAGTGCGGTTTTCGGAAAATTCATGGGCCACCAGGTCGAAAGGCCGCCCAGCCTCCAGAGCGGCCAAAGCCTCTTCGGCCCGGTCCCGGGTGTAGAGCAGAATGTGGGCGATTTTGAGCTGTCGCCCCCAGTTATTGGCGTCGAATTCGCGCCGCATATCTTCAGTGCTGATGGCAACGCGAGGCCGCAGAATTTCCTCTTCCATTGCCTGTATGGCGCGGTGGCGCAGAGCAACGGCCATGTTTGTCTTGACTTCCTGGCTCTGCTCCAGACCCTGTGAACGGGCTTGCTGCAAAATGAGGGAGCGATCGATGAGGGATTGCAGATAGTCGCGCACCCGGGCACTGCCCTGAAGGCGGCTCTGGGTCCATTCGGGCAGTCCGGCGACAAAGTGCTCGAACTGTCCGAGTGTTATTGTTTCTTCGCCTATCCGGGCAAGGACAGTCTGGTTTTCCTCGACGGCCTCATCCCGAGTGCCGCAGGAAAAAATCGAGATTCCCCCAAGGACTATTAGTAGCTGCCGAAGTAACATGAAGGCTCACATTCTTTAAATTAACTTGTTTATAGAAATGGTTATTGATATAAAGTTGATGAAGTTTAATAGAAATTTGCAGAAGAGATGTTGTGTCAATTACTTGATATAAATTAAATAAAAGTGATGGAAAATAATATACTTATACCCTGTTTTATTGACAACTAGTGGAATTGTGCCCTTATGCTTAACGGCCGTTTATTTATAGACACTTGTATTGTTATGAAAATATTATATTTTCTTACTATATATAAGTTGTATAGCTATAAGTAGATTTAATTTTTGTTAGTGCCGTGATCCAACAGGTGCCATAAAGTCCTACTTTGAAAGGGGGTGGCGAAATATATCGACCTGCCGGGTGCCCTCCCGCCGGGTTTTAGGAGTTTTTTAGGAGTCAAATGTTCAGTCAAACCTTTACGGAGAAAAAAATGAAAAAATTAGCATTGATCCTCGGCATGCTAGTGCTGGCTAGTGCAAGCTGGGCCCATGCCCCTGCCGATGTCGTTTTTCCAGCTGTTCAATTTCCAGATGACAAGGTTCCCAACGTCGATGGCAACATTGGCGAATGGGATATTATTCCCGATGGCTACTGGATCAACCACGAGCAGTTGACCGAGACCGTGAGGGGCGTTGGTACTGCCTGGGATGCGACAGACCTGTCTCTGCGCGCCATTGTCGGTTACAATCCTAATACCAACTTGCTCTACGTCATGGAAGACCGCTTTGACGACGCCATCTGGGTGGTCACCGGTTGGGAGCCTATGGAGCATGTCTTTGACGCTGACCACAGTGCCGGCATGTTCAACGTATGGCCCGATGTCGAAGACCAGGACCAAAAGGATCTGCTGCATGGCGCCCACGCCCAGGATTACGGCTTTAATCAGGGCGGCCCGGGCCTGAATCACTGGGGCAAAGCCCAGTGGGCCATCCTGCCTCCCTATGGCGACTGCCAGAATTCTCAGACCGTGGAGGAAGGCGGCGAAGGTTTTTTCCACGCCGAATACTACTTCACCCCTTTCAATAACCTGAACTGGAACGGCATCGATCAGAGCGAAGTTGGTCAGTTGACCGAAGGCGAGATCACCGGTTATCACTTCACCATCATTGATGATGACGACCTGGAAATTGGTGGCTACGAAGGCTACTGGACCCTGAGCGGTATCACTGATAGCTATTTCCAGGGCGACTTCCTGTCTGATTTTTACCTGGCGCCGATCGACAACGATATCGACTGGGGCTCACAGCAAACGGCTGTCGAAGAGGCCAGCTGGGGTCGAATCAAGTCGACTTTTAAGTAGTTTCTCAGATTCAAACGTATTAATGAGATAACTACTTTTTAGCCTATAAAGAGCCGTCGCATCGCAAGAATCGGGTGTGGCGGCTCTTTATATTCGCGAGGCATCCCCCCCAGGGGCAGGAAGGTATAGATGAAAATAGATAAGCTTAGATGTTGGGTGCTGATGGGATTATTGGTGCTGGGTTTGGCCGTTTTGCCAGGTGGGGCTACGGAGGAAAAAGTGATAGGGGGAACCGTCGTCGGGGCGTTTTCCTGGGAGGATGCGGCTGTTTCTGCACCGGTGATAGATTTTTCAGGGCGGCCCGGATGGATACAGCCCAACAGCGTTGGTGAAAATATCAATATTGCCAAGGGCACCCTGGAGCGGGGGGGGCGCGTTACTTCGCCCAATGCCGGTTCGGTGTTGCGCCTGGGGAGCGCTGTGCTCAAAGAAAAATTAAATGGGATGGTAGACGGGGATCCAGCCACGGCATTTGAGGCCAAAAACGTGACCGCCACCGGCATTCTCCTTGTTTTCGACCTCGGTGCCCGTTTCGGCGTCAACCAGATTCGCTTTTTTCCCCGCCAGACTTTCAAAGACGATTATATGAAGGGTTATGTGCTTTCGATCAACGACGGCGAGTTCGGCGCCGATATCATTGCCGCCTCTGGTCAGCAATTGCCCGATAAAACCCTGGTCACTGTAATTGCCCAGAAAAACGATAATACCCGGGATACCATCGACGTGCGCATCCCACTGCAGTACGTGCGCTATCTGCGCTTGGAATCCACCCAGCGCTTCAGCTGGGAAATCGATGAGCTGCAGATTTTTGGCCGCGGTTATGTCCCCGAGGCCGACTACCTGTCGCAGGTTTTCGATATGAACCAGGCCGCTCTCTGGGGGAACTTAAAATGGTTCACCGAACAGACCGGCCTACCGGAAAAATCCCGCGTCATTCTGCGCACCCGCAGTGGCAGCAGCCCTTCTCCGGAAGACCAGCCCGATGACTGGAGCGCCTGGTCGACTCCGTACAAGGCCAGCGGCGACCCGATTCTCTCGCCCGCACCGCGGCGCTTTCTGCAATTCAGTATGAGCTTTGAAAGCGATGGTCTGGAAGATGCAACCCTGGTGGATTCACTGGCCTTTGAGTTTTTCAGTCCGGCCCTGGCGCTTACGATCCTCGGGGAAATTTCTCCTCAGGAGGTGCCGGTAGGTCATGATACAACTTTTACGTATGCTGTGAAGGTGGGGAATGCGCAGGGATTCGACAAACTGGAAATAGATACACCCGCTCCGGTGACTGCCATACGCCAGGTGAGTGTGGACGGCGTGGAAATAGCAACAACTGCTCAAGATATGCACGAAAATGGTTTGAGCGTGAGCTTCGCCCGCCAGACCGGAAATCGCAACCTGCGGGTGGTTTTCGATAGTGCGGTCTTGCGCTACGAAACCGTATTTGTCGGACGTATCTACGACACCACGCGCGCCGGGTCGTTGCCCCAGGCGGTTGAAAGTGGCGATGCCGATGAGGCCATTGAAGGGGATGATCTTAGTGTGCGCGTACCACTCAAAGGGCAGCCGCTGGTGCATCAGCTATCCATAAGTCCCAGATCTTTCAGCCCTAATGGTGATGGCTTCAACGATCGTGTGACCATCAGTTACGATTTGCTTTACCTGACCAATTCAGTACCGGTAGCAGTAAAGATTTTCAATCTCGCTGGTGATGTGGTGGCGGAGTTGCCGCTCGTGGACAATCCGAGCGGACGTCACTTGCGCCAGTGGGACGGTCGGGATTTGCGGGGTGAGCTGTTAAACCCCGGACTCTATATCCTCCAGGTGGAGGTAGATGCGGACAGCGGTACGGAAAGCCGCAGCAGCATTGTGGCAATCGCCTATTGAAACGCTCTGCAAAACCCAAACAACAAAGGTGGTGTAAAGTGGCCAGATGGAATTTGTGCAGCGGCAGGATTTTTTTTCTTGCGTTCC
>CAXFTV010000174.1:0-4732 GCA_964005845.1 uncultured bacterium | reverse complement strand
GTACCGCCTACTCGTTCGAATTCCCGCTCCTGCAAGACCCGCAACAAACGCAGCTGCACCTTGGTATCAGCTGCACCGATTTCATCCAGGAACAAGGTGCCCTCATGCGCCAATTCAAAACGCCCTGGACGCTGGCGCACGGCCCCGGTAAAAGCCCCTCTTTCGTGTCCGAAAAGTTCGCTCTCCAGCATCCCTTCGGGCAGGGACGCACAATTCAAACGCACAAAAGGCCCTTCGCGGCGCCGACTGCTGTAGTGGATGGCGTGGGCCAGCACTTCCTTACCCGTGCCACTCTCACCCTGTATGAGGACTGTGGCCTGAGTTGCAGCCATGTGGTCCAGCTGTTTCAAGAAATGCCGCATAAAGGCATTGCGGGTGATCATGTACTTGGGATTGTGGGCGCTTGGAGGACCAACGAGTCCCTCCACCACCGGATTGGAAATTGCATCTTGCCGAAACATGACGGCCTCCATGGAGAAAAGTGGACGACGGGCGAGAAATGCACAGCTCGAGGATTTGCGCTCTCCGCAAGAATTATGCCGCCGCCCTGCTCAACTCCATAGATGAACTACTCTACAACACTATAAAGTTTTATTTTACTAGCACTTGTATCATATTTTAAGTATTGCGCCAAAATTGGCCGGTCGTAGCCCTACGCTTTGGCTTCTGCGCTGGTTTACCCAAATATCCGGTACCGGTTATTCCGACCGGTACCGCCCCCTTCAACTAGCTTCAGCTCAGGAGCGCAAAAAATCAGTTTGCACAGATGGAAAAAGGGCGTACGAGCGGAACCTTTTCCGCTTGTTGCCGGCCTGCACTTGGACAAGATTATATCTACCTCATCATCCATTTCCCGCAGGAGATCCGACCATGACTAGCCAAACAACACTCGCACCCCACTTCCAGCGGATAATCGGCAGCACGGGCGGACTGGCAGAGGTTTTCGTCCACTTACAACGAGTGCTGGGCCAGCCGGTCCACATTCTACTCGAAGGAGAAAGCGGCACCGGCAAGGAAGTGGTCGCCCGCGCCCTCCACGAAGGCGACCCCCACCGGCGAGAGCGCCCCTTCATCCCGATCAACTGCGCAGCTATTCCCGAATCACTGGCCGAGGCAGAACTATTCGGCTTTTGCCGGGGCACCTTCACCAGCGCTTCAAAAACTCGCGATGGCTGCTTCCAACAAGCCGATGGCGGCACCCTCTTCCTGGACGAGATCGGCGAACTTCCCCTCTCCATGCAGCCCAAGTTGCTCCGCGTTCTCCAGGAACGAGCGGTGCGCCGCCTGGGTGCGTTCCAGGAGCGCCGCATCGATGTCCGAGTGGTCGCCGCAACCAACAAGGACCTGGGGCAAGCCATGGCTACAGGCCTGTTCCGCCCGGATCTCTACTACCGCCTGGCAGAGTATCCGATAACCCTGCCGCCGCTGCGCCAACGCCAGCAGGATATCGAGCCCCTGGCACACCACTTCTTGCAGCAGTATCGGCGGACCTTTGACAAACCTGGAATCCGTTGTTTTTCGCGTGCCGCCCTGGAACGACTCCAGGTCCACGAATGGCGATGCAACAATGTGCGCGAATTGAGCCACATCCTGAAAAAGGCCGTACTCTTATGCGACGGCACAGTTATCGAGCCGCAGCACCTATCTCTGCCCGAACAGTCCCCCCCTTTGAAAATCCCCCTGCAAAACTTCAAACGCGGCCATTTGGAAGAAGCCCTTAGCCGCACCAGCGGCAATATCGCAGCTGCCGCCCGGCTGCTGGGCATAAGCCGCTCAACCCTTTTCGACCGGCTGCGCAAATTGGATATCCATTGGCAGAGGCATTAACCCCGACTTGGGGATGAGCCATCCCCCGCAATCTGGACCGATGCTCCCTTTGCAAGCTGGACTTCCAGCACGTTGTTGCGCTCCAACCGCTCCCGCCCCCGCCGGTACTGTACGACAGCTCCGCTGTCCCACGGATTGCGGAACCGGAAAACGCCCCCACGCAAACTTTTTACCCGGACGGGACCCACCCGCCCCCCGGTGCGCCGGGCGCTCACCAAGAATCCACCCTCTGTGCGCATACCGGCAAAACCAACCCGCTTCCAATGCGATGGCGCTCCCGCAAAAAGATAGTTGACCCCCTTGCGCACGTGCAGCAGCATTTCCTGAATGGCCGCAACACAGCTCATACCAGCCTCGATCTGCATGATCTCCTCTTTGGTCTGGGGGGCGCAGGTAGCGCCCTTACCCATCAGGGAAAAACCGGGAAAGTGGACGTCGTGGAGAGTGCCGTGCCCCTCGTTGGTGAAGAGCCTTTGCCATATTTCCAGCCACAACTCGGCCGCATCCGCATTGCCGATGCGGGTGTGAATCATGCTGGCCCACGGCACGCACCAGCCGCTCCACAAACCCGGCCCCTTCTCTATCCATTGATGCAGGCTGCGCTCCAAAATGCCCTGCAATTGGGGGTCGTCCAGGTCCAGGGTATCAAAGGGCGTGATGCCCGCCAGGTGCGAATGGTGGCGATGGCTCTCCTCGAGCAGAGTATCCTCCCACAACGCGATCTGCTCGTGGCCGGCTGGCCCCGCCAGGCAGGCCTGTGGTAAACCTGCTCGTATTTGTTTCCATATGGGACGGGGTCTTTTGCGCAAAATAGCCGCGGCCTCCAGCAAATCCTCGCAAAGCCGGTGAATACAAGCCAGTTGGAAACTGGCGTTGCCTCCCCAGGCATCCATAGCGGCGCCGCGGTACTCGGGCGAGACGCTCACCGGCAGCACGAATTCATCGCCCCGGCGCTCCAGCATTTCCTCATAGACCCGCATGGCGCCTACCATGAAAGGATAGGCCCGCTCCTCCAGGAAATCCCGCTCCAGGGTGTAGCGATAATAGCGGTACATCATTTGCGCCACCCAAGCGGTGCAACCGTGGTCAATAGATCCAGTCCAGAAACCGCCCATACAGGTGCAACGATCGTCCACGGCATGGGGCAGCATGAGGCCGTCGTCGATGCCCAGAAATACCCTGGCATTGTGGCGCAATACCGGCATCCACGCATCGATCAGATCGAACAGCGGCCGCAGGTGCTCGAGGCGATTGCCGTGATAAGCCGGCCAGTAACACATCTGCACGTTGATATTGAAATGATAGTCGTTAGACCAGGGCGGCATCTGGTAGTCCTCAACCCAGGCACCCTGCAGGGTGGCCGCCACGCCCTCGGGACTGGTGAGGCCGGCAAATTTGTACATGCCGTACTGATAAAGAAAACGCAGCTTTTCGTTGGGGATCTCCAGTTTTGGCACATCTCGCCAGTACGCGTCCCACCAGCGTTTATTGCCCTGCAGCAAACGCGCAAATCCGCGTTTCAGCGACCTGGACAAGAGCCTGGAAGCAGCGGTGCGCGCCGCGGCGGCATCCTCTCCGTAAACCGCGGTGATCAGCAGCTCCCCCTTTTCAGCCCGGAAACCCACCGCCAGAGTTGGATCGGCCGGCCGCATCTGCGTCCAGCCCGCCAATTTGTCTGTATCGAATAACTCGGGTGGGGCAAAGCGAATCTGCTCCAGGTACTCGCCCACGTACTCCCAGGCGGGCACGCGGTGGATGGCCCGCGGCTGTAACCGGTTCGGGAACACCGCACCCAACACCGGCTGCTTCACATCCATGGCCAGGCATACCGTACTCTCGCGCCCCCCCTTTAGCACCCGTACCTGAATGCTGCCATCGTCAATATTGAGCCGGGCAGTTTTGAGCTGGACGCCGCGGCCAAAGTCGATATCGAGGCGCCCGATGGGCAATATGCTGGGCCGCCGAGGCACCCCCTCATCGCGGTCGCTCGCCTCGAAAAGCCGCTGCAAACCCGCTTCATCACCGCGTTCGAGACAATCGCGGATGCGCTCGTAGGACTGCATTTCGGTCCAGGGCAACCCCCCCCGGTGGTCCCAGAAATCGACCCGTCCAAGGGTGATCCGCAGGGTGCTCTGCGCACCCCAGATCATGGTGCCCAGCGTACCGTTGGTCTGCAGCAAACCGGTGTGGGTACGCGGTAGTGGAAACTCCCATTCGCAAGTTCGCGACATGATATCCTCCGAAAAAAAACCGGACGCACCGCGAGGATGCGCCCGGCTGAACTTGGTGACATCGGGCGAATAAAGCCCAATGTCTAGCCCAGGTGGTGATCACCTGGTTAGTGTATCTCAGGTGATACACCTCCCTGTGGTTGTACTCAACGGACCACCTCCTTTCTTTTAAGCGGGTCTTTCCCGCGCTTTTTCTATTCGCCTGTTTGTAGCGACATCGAGCGACCTTCGCTCAACGAGATAAATATACGCATTCTGCGGATCTAAAGGCAACTATAAAAGTCCTTTTTTAAGCCGCTCACTTTTCTCTTGCCTCCTCCACAGATGGGGTATATCTTGTCAAGCAATACCGCGACAACATCTTATCATTCGGGACTAAAAATGTCGAACGCTGCGAACCCTCGCACCCTCCTGATCGTCGGCGGCAGTGGTTTTTTAAGCGGCACCCTGGCGCGTACGGCAACGGCGCGCGGCTACCAGGTCTGGACCATCACCCGAGGCCGCCAGCCCCTGCCAGCAGGAGCTGCAAATCTGCGGGCAGATCGCCACGACCCGGCTGCCTTCGCCCGCGCTGTGGCCGCTGCTCAGACGCACTGGGATCTCGTCGTCGACTGCATCGGCTACGAGGTTGCCGACGCCCGGCAGGACATCGAAGTCTTTCGCGAGCGAACCCG